>JAITKN010000140.1 GCA_031278415.1 Oscillospiraceae bacterium | reverse complement strand
AACAGTTGAGAGTTGAGAGTTGAGAGTTGAGAGTTGAGAGTTGAGAGTTGAGAGTTAACAGTTGAGAGTTGAGAGTTAACAGTTAACAGTTGAGAGTTGAGAGTTGAGAGTTGAGAGTTGAGAGTTGAGAGTTGAGAGTTGAGAGTTGAGAGTTGAGAGTTGAGAGTTAACTTTCAACTGTTAACTTTCACAGCAGGGGATAGATATAAAATAATACAAAATTTATATTTTGTATTATTTTATGCGCCTCCCCCGCTCAAAACGCGGTTAAGCTCATCTTAATCAGCAAGATAACCAACAAGAGCGGTATTGTAATCAACCTCTCTTGCCGGCGTGTTTCGATGCTATTCTTTTTCCGCGGTCAGGGTTTCACTATTATGTTCCGCGGTCAGGATTTCACTATTATGAATCCGTGCATCATCGCCGCGACCTCGGCGCGAGTCGCCTTGCCGACTACGCTTGATTCTTTGACAGTTGTGCAAACTCAAAAAAAACGGCGTTTTTGTACGATCAGGAAAGTCTCACACTCCCCTGCCCTGTCGGCTAATGCTCGATCAGCTCCGTCGGCTAATGCTCGATCAGCCCCGTCGGCTAATGCCCTGCCCTGTGCCGTGTCGGCGAATGTTAAGTTGAGCAGCGCGATCCCGAGTTCCGCGCCGAGTCTGATCTTATGTACTCGTGACTGTTCGCCGCTTCCATAATGCCGTAATGCGCCCAATGCTCATACTTGTTGCGTTTTCCGATGTCAAGAACTTTTTTTGTTTTCCGAAAAAATTTTATGACGCAAGACGCGGCGCGTTGTTTACTCAAACTCTATTCGAGTGATTCCGTAAATCCATTGACCGCTCTCCGCTTGCGGAATCAAAAGGCGCAATGGTTGTTCCTGCTCGGACAGCGGGTATACCGAGAGTATAACATCCCTGTTTTGTATGCTGTTTTCGTGGAGCGTAACGCGATACTCGTCTTTGGCAATGAATCGAACCAGCTTGAAATCTTCCGGGGCTTTGCCGTAGTTCACGATAAAAGTTTTCAGGGTCGGTCCGGTGGCCTTGACCGTTCCCGCTTTCGCGGACGCGCCGACGGCGCTTTGAGTTACAAGCTCCAACCCGGCAAGGTCTTTCGGCATAACCGTAAATTCCTCAGCGGTCAGGCCGCTTACGGTAATCGGCGTATCGGCATATCCGGTCAGGTCAATCTTCGGGCGGCAATTCGTCAACGTCAGCAGGAAGATCGTTAGTGACAAGATACAGCTTACCCGTATCAGGGTCGCGGTAAACCACGCCGACCTCCGTATATCCGGCTGAGTTAACGCCGCCGGATTCGCCTTCGTTTGCGGGTTCGATTTCTTCATACTCGGTTTCCTCACTATTGTCCGGCGCGTTCTCCGCGCTGATTTTGACGTTCCAGTTGATCACCAAGGCAAGCATAAGCCCACATGCAAGCACAAGCATTATGTCCGCGAGATTAGCCAGTCCGTCCATCGGATTGATGTCATCGCCGCCGCTAAAGGGTTCCGCCCCGAATCTACTTTTCATTCAGCAGCTTCTCCATTTCCGTTTCGAGGACGGCAAGGTGCTCAGCGTACCACCGCTTGCGGACGCCGGAGATGACGAACGCGGCGGCGGCGGAAATAAGCCCTGCAACCGTTGTGTCAAACGCGGTCAAAAGCGACAGCGACAACGTATAAGTGTCGCCGCGCCCGAGCGCGATTATTCCGGGTCCGAGCGGAATCAGCGTTCCCAGCAGTCCGAACATCGGACCGAGCTTGGCGATTGCGTCCGTGAGTTTCACAATGCCCTCACAGCGGCGTTTTTCGTCTTTGAACAGCGACAACGCAAGCGATTCCGGCGCGAGCGAGTCCGAACACGTCTCGGCGCGGAACCGCTCAATCCGGCGGGTTCGGCGTTCGGCAAGCGATCGCGATCGCGTGAAACCTTCCGCGATCAGGGTTCCCAGCAGGAAAACCGTCGCCGCCATAATCAGGATAAGCACGATCATTACGGGGATTTGAAGCGCGCCGGCAATGGCGCGGAGTACGGAACTAAGTTGTTCGGTCAGCATTGTATTTCTCCAGTATTTGTATGATTTCCGGTTCCGCCGCGTATGCCCCGGCAACGGTCTCCGCGGCGAACAGTCCGCGCTCCGCCGCCCATATCCACGCGCCTGTATCGCCGATCCCGTTTGCTCGGGCAAGGACTATCGCGATCTGACCGTTCGTAATCGGGTCGTCAAGCCCCATATTCCCGCCGCCATACCCGCGAAGCACTCCGTCCGGAAAATGTTTTTCGACGAATTCGCCGCGTGTGACATACGCGGAATCTTCGGCTACAGTAACGATAAGCTCAATCGCGGTCGGCTCAAACTTGCCGTTCACAAAACTGAGTTTGTAATCGCCCGGCAGCTCCGGAACGCAAGCGTTTATTTTAGACGAGGGCAGC
Source organism: Oscillospiraceae bacterium (assembly GCA_031278415.1). GTDB lineage: Bacteria > Bacillota > Clostridia > Oscillospirales > Oscillospiraceae > JAISJH01. The sequence continues at coordinate 14,727 of JAITKN010000140.1, read as the reverse complement.
ATCGTTTGTTCGCCGTTCGGCAGCGTGACGTAAAGTGCCGCGCCGACGATGTAGCTCTCGTCCGCGAACGCGAATTTCAGCGGTTTGCCTATTTCCGCCGGAGCCGCCAAACTTATTTCGGGCGCGATCTGCTTTACAGTAAAACCCGCGCTCTTATCCGCGTAACCGGCGGCGTGGAAAACAACGCTGTACGCGCCGAGTTCTGTAAATTCCGCGCCGATAATCCGAAAATCGGACGCGCCGAACGCGTAACTCGTAGGCTCGATTTTTACATATCCGTCAGACTTAGGCCTTTTGATCGTGATAAACTGAATAGCGCTCGTCCACGCGTTCCAATCGGAGCCGCTTACGCTCTCCGCCGGTGCGAATACAACATCGGTGTTCACCATCGCGCTGTACAGCGTTTTGAACGTCGGCGCGAGTCCGGGATATTTGACACCGATAATTCCGGCGTCGCTGAAGCCCTCTTTGACCGCGGTTACATAGAAATCGACCGGTTCCCGAGCGAGGTCACGCCCCGAGACATCGACCCTGATCGGTTCCGTGTACGGCGTTTGCGGCGCTCCGTCAAAACCGTAGTAAATGCCGGCGCCCGCGTCAGCGCAGGATACCGTAAATGTCAGCGTGTCGCCCGAAACGCTTGCCGCCGTAACCGGTTCCGCGACTTTGCCAAGCGGAGAAACGGCAACCGAGCCGCTGAATTGGATATTGTAAATCCACTTGAAATTGTCAAACGCCGTTCGGTTTGAGAGAAACAAGTCCTCCTCGGTCATTGGTAAGGCAAGCCGAAGCGCGGTTGAATCGGTCAGGCGGTCTTTCAGACTGCCCGCGGCCGTTCCGCCGTTTCGGGTTATGTAATCGGCAATACCGACTTCCGTCGAGGCGACGAGCGCGTCCGCAGTTGTACGTCCGGAAAATGACTCTGTCGCGAGTATAGGTTCCGTTCGCGCGCCTCCGTTAAAGACGGCGAGCTTCTCCTTGTAAAAAGGGTCGGAATCGCGGTATACGGAGTTGTACTCCGCCGACGTAATCGCGGCATCGGAAGACGCCGCGCCGGCGATCTCCCACGCGGGCTTCCACGCCTTAAACAGACCTTCAAAATAGTAGCGCGGCGTTCCGTAAAGCGCGTCGTATGTCCAAGCGCGGTTATAATTACCATAGCTGTCTGTTGCCATCAGGCGCAGAGTATCGCTGCCCGAGAACGTCAGGGAATCCGCGCCGTGTACGCTCGTGACGCTTTTGACGTATGCCAGAAGCTCCGGAACCGTAACCCCGCGAGCCTCGCAGTATTGAGTGGTCGGGTAATTGTCCGTTGAGCTGATGTAGTAGTTCTGACCGTTCTTCTGTCCGTGAGCTAACGATTTCAGCTCGTCCAGTTTTATTACTTTGAGCAAAACCGATGAGTTGTCCGAACCTGTCGTGTAGACAAATATATTATCCCCCTTTGCCGATGTGAGGGTTTTAGCCGATGCCGAAGGCAATCGGAAAATGTTTCCCGCAATCAGCAGAGTGATCGCAAGCAAAATCGAGCATACGCGTTTCATTTCTTGACTCTCCCCTTGTTACCGATTATCTGCGCCGCCGCACCGAGAAGCAATACGCTCAGCGCGATTACGCCCGCCTCCGCGACAGGCGCGTCCCGCGCAACGTCCGGCAACGCGGCCGCGTCCGCCGCCATTTCGTCCTTACGCCATTGCTGAACGCCGCCTTCATCGCTCTCAGATTCAGCGACCGGTCTGATCTCATATCCGAACGCGGCGGACTTTATCTCAGACTTTATTTCGGCGTTCTGCGCGGCGTCCGGAAGCGGTTCGGGCAAAGGCTTAGGCTCCGTGACCGGTTCAGCGTCAATCGGAGTCTTTTGGGCGGCGGTCGATTCATCGCCCTGCGACGAACCCTCGGCCTCACTTCTGAATACGCTGCCGACCTCCCTGTCCGGAACCTCGTCCGCGTCCGTTATCGGCGCCCCGCCGAGAGTGACCTCGATGGAATATATCCACTTCGCGCTGACAGACGCGGTACGCTCATAGACGTTCGTTTGCCCGAAAATAAGCCGAAAGCGAGTGGATGTGTTCAGGTTCAGATAGTCGCTGCCGAAGCTTGCGCCGGCAATCGCGCGGTTCCAGTCGTCGGCAAGCGCGATTACCGTCGGCACGTACTCAGCGTAGGACGCCGCGAAATCATTGCCCGCGCCGATATCGTAATCGAAGTTGTCCGGCAGACTGTAATAACAGCAGCGCGGAGTGTCAATCAGGTAGGTCTTAGTCAAGGACGTGTAGTAGTCCCCTGTTTTGTCCTTTGTCCAGAAGTTGAAACTCTGCGCGCTGTTAATATCCACTCCCGCCGCCTCTAAAATATCCGCGAGCGTAACTCCCGCGACGTGGTCAATGACTACGCTCGGCATATTGTCAATAAAGGTATAATCGGCATAAACTACATTCATCGCCCACAGTTCGTCCGCCGTGAACGTTCTGACCTCGTGATACGGACCGCCGAAGTATCCAACGCTGATGCTCAGAGTGTCCGCGGCAAGCCCGTCAAGCGCGTCCTCGTCAATGGCGGACGCGGAAATCGGCGATACCGGCGGCGCGGTGATAACTAATGCCGCCGGTATAACCGCTAATAAGAGAAGACATTTCTTCACAAACATCTTACACATCCCTTACTTCCGCGAACGAACATTTAGCTCCGCGCCGCGCCGATTCAGTTCCACTACGCGAGAAACCTCTGAATCAGCACCGCAACCTCCGCTCTGGACGCGCTGTTCCCCGGTCGAAATGTGTTATCCTCATAGCCTTGGATAATGCCTTCGCTGAGCGCCCAACTGACCGCGCTGTACGCCCATCCGCTTACGCTGTCCGAGTCGGATATGCCGCCGGTACCGCTCGCTTGCGGCTCACCCGCGAAACGCCACAGCATCGTTACAATTTGCTCGCGTGATACGTCGTCGTTCAGTCCCGAACCATCAGAAATGCCCAGCGACCGCGCCCATTCCACCGGCTTAGAATACCACTTATCGCCGCCGCTCTCGTCAATGCCCGCGGCGCGAGCGAGTACGGTAATCAGCATAGCGCGCGTCATTTGAGCTTGCGGAGCGAACTCGCTATCGCTGACGCCTTGGAACAGATTGTTCTCCACACTGAACGCCACCGCTTCCGCAAACCAGTTACCCGCTTGAATGTCGGCGAACTTCTGTACAACCTCCGCCACTTGAGCGCTCGTCACCGGCTGAGTGTCAATGCGCTCAACCGCCCATTTAACATCGGCGGCGGGCGCGTCTTCCGCTGTTTGAGCGGGATCGGGCGACGGGCTTAGGGTCGGCGACTCCACCGGCGATCCGCCTCCGCCTCCCCCGCCGCCTCCGGGTGAAGGTGAAGAGACTTTAACCGCGGTCACAACTATATCTTCGGTTATTCCGGCGCCGCGTATTCTGTACACCCCGCCGCTCGGAGTAACCATCGCCGCCTCTCCGCCGCCGACCGTATAAGACACCGTATAGCTGCCTGACAGCTTGAATGTAACGTCTACGCCCTTTGTCGCCCTGCCGTCCGCGTCCACGCCGGTCACGCCGGTTGCTTCGTCGGGCAAAGTTATAGCGTACTTATAAGAAATATTGAGTTCTATCGGACCGCCCTCTGAGCGAGCGATATTGTTATCGCCCCCTTCTGCGGGGTATGCGTTCGCCGCAAGAGTCTCCGCCTTAATGTCGATTTCCGCTACGTCCGCAACCGCGCCGGCCTTAACCGCGAAAGTTAATGCCGCGACCTCCGTCCCGTTACCGGACGTGTCGATATTGTCGCCTTCCGCCGCCGCACTGAGCTTGACCAAGCCCGGGATTGACGCGTCTACGGTCAGTCCCGTAGCCGACAACGCGGATACGTACTCCAATGTGTCCGAATCGTAGGACACCTCAGCGTTCCACCAACCGGCTGATGTTGCGCTTCCGCTGAGTGTCAGCGTTACGTTTACGGTACCGGTCTGCGTTACGCTTACCGTGTCCGCGGAAATAGTCATAACGTAACCGTTTGTATTTATTAACGCTGCTATCGCGGCACGTACGGTTTCCGCTGCCGCGTTAATCGCGGGCTGCAAGGCGTATCCGTCCGCCGCGACAGCATCCGCCGCGTCAATCGCGTTCTGCAGCGCTTTCTGGCTGGACTTAGTATACGTAACCGCCGCGACCTCAGATTCGGCGGCTGTTATTGCGACGTTAAGCGCCGACTTATCAACCGCGCCGACAAAGCACAGCGTCAAATTGCCGTCGGCATCGAACTTGAAATCGCCGTTATTGCGGTTAAGCGCCGCGAGCATCGCCGGAGATTTCAACTCCTCCATAGTTTTACTTTCAATGCCGGAGTTAATGTTATACGCCGCCGCGTCCGCGCTTCCGGCGAGCCAGTAGCTGTTTTCAACAATAGCTCCGCCGTTTTGGGTGGCTATCGCCGCCGAAGTGCCGCTCGCTTGCGTAACCTTGCCGATATTAACGCAGTTAATAATCTTGATTTCGGCGGAACCGACAATCCCTCCGGAAGCGTTACTGAATTTATTTTCCACCCGACCATAGTTAATGCAGTTCTTCACATACCCGCCGTTCCAACCCGCGCCTACAATACCGCCGCCGCCTTTGGCGTCAGTATTTTTGACGTGAGCGTAATTGATACAATTCTCAATAATACCGCCTACCCTGCCATCCGTTGCGCCATAGTAGTTATAGGCGGTTTTGCCCATCTTGCCTACAATGCCGCCAACGCTTCTGTTTCCGGAAATATAACCGGTGATAATCACATTGCGAACAGTCGGATTAAAAACATCTATCCCGAGTGTATTATACTCGTTATCGTGTACTCCGAGCCGCCCGATAAGTCCGATAGACTGGCTGTTCTTGTAAAATGTGGCGGTATGTCTCTCGCAATAGATATTGGAAATGGTGTGACCTTGCGCGTCAAGTGTTCCGCAGAAAGACGATCCGATAAGAGTGTCAAGATCGTCCGTTTCCATCAGATATTGCCCGCCGATAGGCATATAATTCGGACCGCTCCACGTTTGCGTCCGCTCGTTATATACGCCGCCCATATCAAGGTCAGCGTCGATGTACACCGTTTTATTGTGGAAGTTGTCTATGCCGTAGTGGTATGATGTCGCCTCGCCGGTTTCCCCGGATACCGAAGCGGAGAAGTCCCATATTTTGACTCCGTCCTCGTCGCCGATAACCGCAGTAGGCGTTGTACCGGTCGAGTATTTATTGTAAATACCGTTTACAATCGCCGCAAGTCCCGCAAACTCCTGCGGCGTAGAAATGTGAAACTCAGTATCAGTATCGTTGTACCAACCCACGTCAATATTGCCGTCCCAGACAACATTGACAGCGGCGTCGGTTCCCGAGATAAACCGTACAGGCACGCTTGCGCCTTGCGCGTTAACAAACTCCGCCGAGCTGTTGTTTTTAAGCGATAGTGTTACCGAGTAATCTTTCGCCGGCGCGTTTTGTTTAACGGCAAATGTCAGCACCAAAAGCTCTCCGGAAACATCGGTTACATCGACAGCCCTTGCCCACGCGATGAGCTTCGTGCCGAGGTTAGCGGAATACATCGCGTCGCTGTACTTGCTGAGCATAGAACCCGCGACAGCGCTTGTAAGCGTCAAGTTGCTTTCATCATAATCCACTCTGAGTGAGAATCCGGCAATGCCCGGATTACTCGAAATCCTGACCGGAACAACAATTTCCGCACCCGGAACTCCCGCTGCCGATACGGTCGTAACGATCGCGGAACCCGGTTCATAAAGCGTTAGGTTAATGGTCTTTTCTTGCGGCCAATAAGCAGCGTTGGTTATCTTAATCGTGTATTCTCCGGCTGCGGTCAGCACGCTGCCGTCATAAGAGAAATATGAATCTTTTATCGTTATTTTTCCCGCAACCGTCCTGTCAAGGAATGTCGCCGGAACCGAAATGCTATTGATCTTAACCGATGCTGCCGACTGGTAAGATATATCGCTGAACTCAATCTCCGCCGCCGACCCGAACTCCGAAACGACAGAAGCGATGTCCGGCGCGGCGTAATAAGCGTTCACATACAGGGTTTGCGGAGAATAGTCGGCACTTGCCAGCGCAATCGTATAAAGACCCGCAGATGGGAAAGCGGCATCGTCAATGCTCAATATTCCGTCGGCAAAAGTAAAAGCCGCACTGCTCCCGTTAACCGTCACGGACAGTTGGTTCGCCCACGCCGCGGTATTGCCGCTATTCTCTACCGCAAGCGCAAGGTCGCCCGAACCCACAATATAGCTTCCCGGCGCGGAGACGTTCGGCGACTTCGTACCCGTTGTAAGCTCTAACGTGACAACGCCCGCATCCGTATACCCATCGCGCACCGCGTGAGCGGTCATCTCAATCACGCCGTTTATGACGCTTGACTTAGGAATCGCATACGGATCTTCGGGGTTGTGAAGCCGAGCCGGCATATAGTTCGCGCTTTGCGCAAATGGATTCAGATATATTTGCGCGTTCGGGTCGGCGCAAGTCAAATTGAGATAATAATTAGTCGCATCCTCGGTAAGATATCCCGTCGGAGGCGGCACCGCGCCAAGCGGTGTTATTTCGGGCGCGGTCTCCATAGAAAGTTTAATGGCAAACCCCCAATACCGGCTGTCCATCGCCGTTGGAGTCTTGTTGCGAAGTTCCGCTTCGCTCATCGGCAGCATAAGCCGGACAGTACGCAGTGTGTCAAGTAATCCTTTGCTTGTCCAGTAGTCTTCCATATTGTAATCTTGTGCGTCCCATTTCTCGGAAGTTAAGTTATACCTTTGCGAGAACGCGGTCGCGGAAAACAAGACGCTTTCCTGCTCTCCGTTTGTAAAAATATGCTCAATCACCTCATCGCGGGTCATTTTCTCGTCGGGATCATAGTAATCTTGTGTGACGTAATTCCAATACCGGTACAGAAGCGGGAAGTTATACCGCGGAACGCCGTACAGCGTGTTCCAGCTGAAAGTGTTCAGCTCGCCGTATTCGGTTTTGTCCAGCGTCCAAATCGCAATCGTGTCGTCGTCGGCGAAATCGAGTTCAACGCTCCGCAGGTCGCTGATGGTGGATTGCCCCTGCGCGTATTCAATAAACTGATGCGCCGTGTAACCGGTAGCTTCTTGGTGGACTGTAGTTTTTAAGCTGTCAATAATGGAGTAGTTATGTACCTCCCGCGATGGCGCGTCCTCTGCAAACTGTGTCACAGGCATCTGTGAAAAAAGAATTTCCTGCCCATTTTTGTTTGTGACATAGAACAGTACGGTTTCCACATATTCGCCGTTTGCGGTAGTCTTCGCGTTAGCGTTGTTTATAAGCGGAATATTCAATATTGAAAAGATCACCGCGCATAATACCGCCGCGGATACTAAACGTTTTTTTGCCATTCTCTTTCTCCCCCCTTAATCTGAGCCGGTCAATATTTGCATAAGCAATACCGCGTCGGCAATCGTTACGGAACCATCCCCGTTTACGTCGGCGCCATCCGGTAAGCTTGCGGCGATTGTTCCCGTAAGAGACTGCATAAGCAGCACCGCGTCGGAAATCGTTACAGATCCGTCGCCGTTTACATCGCCTTGCAAGCCCGATCCGCCGCCAAGCGTCAGCCTTATCGGACTGCCGCTTACTTTGCCGCGCGCGGCGGCGGACGCGTTTGTTAAAATGCAGGTAAGCGGTGTCAATTCCGCAGCGCCCGCCGAAAGCGTCTCGAAGCTAATTTCCGCTATCTTGCTATCCGTTCCGAATCGAACCCCGTCGCCGACCCTTACGAACGTCAGGTATCCCTTGCCCGACGCGTCGTTCGCCTCTCCGCATTGCCAACCGTCAAGCGCGGTGATTCCCACCGCTTTCAGCTTGCCCGCGTCGTACATCATTGTATATTGTCCGCCGTAGAACGTGAACTCTTCGCTCGCTTGCAGATTCAGTTCTACATCAAAATTCCCGCCAACCGTCAAATCCACGCCACTCGTCATATTTTGCGCGAACACAAACGACGGCGCGGCTCCTTCCGCGACAACAACGCTTACAACTCGGCTGTTAGGCGCATAACTGCTGTTGTTAAGCGTTATCTGATATGTTCCGGATACGCTGATTTTACTGTTACCGGATGTAAAATAATTGTATTTAATCAGAATATCGCCATCATTTGTGACCAAATATGAATTCGATATGTTCGTTCCGTTAATTGCGATACTCGTTCCCGATGAGTAATTTGCGTTCCCTAATCTGATTTTCAGACCGTCGGTTTTCAAGTCGTCAAAATAATACTCGCTGTCCGTCTGAACAGCGGGAGCCGTCGGCGCGGCGGCCGTAATCGTGACGTTCAGCGTCTTATTCGCGAAGCCGGAGGATATAATCCGAATCGTATACGTTCCGGCATCGGCAAAGACACTGCCCCTGATTGTTAACGTTCCCGAGTCCGCATTCGCCGCATAATCGTCTGCGCTTAAAGCGGTGAACTGCGCGGACGATGGCAATCTAAGCTCAATACTGCTCAAACCCTCTGTCCAGCTTTGCCAAACCGAATTATTATCGCTCACCTGATACACCAAATCCGTCTCGACGCTGCTGCTGTATACCGTCTTAAACGCGGGCGCGATCGGAGGATACGACGCGGTAATAATGCCATTATCCGACCAACCCTCGCGAACCGCGGTCATATAGAACTTCAGCGGTTCATCTCCCGGATCGCGCCCGTCTATATCAACGGCTACCGGTTCGGTATACAGATACTGCGGCGCCCCGGCAGACGCCAGAGCGTCGCCCCTATCGACCGAGTAGTAAATCGAAGCGTCGGGCGTACCGCAACTCATTGTTATATACGCCGTCTTTTGGTTGTCACTCATCTGAATTGAATACGTCGGAGCATCGACCGTACCCTCTGAGCTTATATTCGGCAAAGAGGTATCAACCAGTTTGATGTTATAAATCCACTTGAAGTTATCATATGCGGTTCGGTGTCCGCACATCAAATCTGCTTTAGTCTGCGGGATAAATAATCGCAAGGAGTACGCTTTCGCCGCGTCCGTATTTACTACGTCGGCAAGGCTGCCCGTCGCAACCCCATTGTTAGCGGAAATGTATTCCGATATGCCTACCTCGTTTGTCGTATCCGCCGACGCGTTTGTGCGTCCGGCATATGAAATCGGCGAGAGAATGACGGGCATTGCCTGTCCGCCGGCAGAAACCGCGTCTTTCACATCGCTGTAAGTATCGCCGGCGCGGTAGTTGGTGTTGTACTCGTCAAGCGAGATTCCTTTAATATTTATTGCCTCGCCTTTCGAGTTGGTACCCGAAATTTCCCAACGCTCATTCCACCCGCTCACGCCGTAAAAGTCGGGGAAGTAATAGCGCGTCTCGCCGTAGAGTTCGTTGTACGTCCACTCTTTGTTATAACTCCCTTGGCTGTCCGTAGCCATAAACAACATTCTGTCATCGCCGGAATAAGTCAATTCCGATACACCCGAAACCGAACTGACTGATTTTACGTAGTCCACAAGCTCGGTCAGCAGAAAACCTTTGCCCTCGCCGTAGCCCGTGGTCGGTAAATTGTCCGTATAAGAATAGTAATAGTTCGTACCGGTATCTGTACCGGAAGTTACCTCTGACAACTGACCATGCGAAATATTTTCCAGATCCGCCATTTCTATGACCTTAATAAGCACATCATCACCGGAATCGCTCGCCGCGTAAAAGAACACGCGCTCCGCCGCCGCTGATTCCGTCGTCTTCGCCGCCGCTTTCTGCGATATCAGCGCGCTTTGAAAGTTTACGATAAGTCCCGCGCTGAAAAGAATGGCAATGGCAAGCGCAAACGACTTTCTGACCAACCGTTTTGCGTCTCTCATCATCTACCTCCTCCCAAGCTAATCAGAAGAGAATGAGCATCGCGCACATCAATTGCTCCGTCTCCGTTTACATCGGCTGCCGGATTGGAAAAATCGCGCCCAAGTATGGAGTCAATCAGCAAACTCAAATCATCGCTTGTAAGCTCATTGTCGTCATTCATATCGCCGGGAACATATACGTATTCCCTTGCCCGCGCGTTAAGACTCACCATATCAAGCAATGCCCCGTTTGCCGAATATGTCGAGACGCTCATCGAATTCCCGTCAACATCCGCCACTTGGTAGCAGCTCTCACGGTAAATTACCCGAGCCATCAGACTTTCATTGGCAGTATCATAGAACTTCGAGCCTGATACGCCCATAATGTACACAATGCCCTTGTCATAATCAACTCGACCCTGATACAGCGGCATTGACCGAGCGTAAACGTGCTGATGACCCTCGAAAACCAAATCCACTCCGGTATCCTCAAAAACAGGCGCCCAGTTTTCCAGTACTTTAGCCGATACGCCGTCACTTGCCACCGCGTAAACGGGGTGATGAAGCATAACTATTTTCCACGTTGCGCGGCTCGACTCTATATCCGCCTTGATCCAAGCTTTAATCGCGTCATAATCCGCTGCGTTTAGATTTTGCTCTCCGGAATACACGTGAGTATTTACGGCGGTAATATGTACGCTACCGTAATCAAAGGAGTAAAATTCCTCCGCGAAGCCTTCCGGGCCATTACGCGGGAGCGCAAAAATGTCCATATACGCTAATGGTTTACCGCCAATATGGTTACTTTCGTGATTGCCGTTAACAGGCATCAGCGGAATTTTCGAGAAAACCGGCTCCGCCGCGCTTAGGAATGTCGACCAATTTGCCGAGTCAAGTCCGCTATCCACAATATCGCCGCCGAGCAGCCCGAACGCCGCGCCGGGATTGTTGCTGTATGCCGTCTGAGTCAACGCGCTCCACGCGCTTAATTCGACCGCCATATTTGCCGCGACCTGAATATCGCCGAAGTACAGAAAGCTGAAACTCTCCGAACGCTGCGGCGCGGTTGTGAACTTCTTCCACTCGCCCTCAATATTGCCCGCAACAACACGATAGCGATACTCCGTGTTCGGACTTAATCCCGTCGCGGTCGCTTCATAGCGATAGAACACGTCCGAGGTAACGCGAGTCGGCGTGCCGGTTCCGTAGATTTTAGAGCAGCTCGTATTGCCGCCGGTGTATACGCTTTCGGCTATGTATTCCACATATGTACTCTCGCTCTGATTCGCAGTCCACGCAAATGTCTGAGTGGTAGCCTCTGACGCCTCTGTCCAGGAGAGTATAACCCGGCTCGCCGGCGATTCCTCCGCAACAGTTCCCGCGCTGCCGGAAAATGTTAAAATCAGCGCGGCAATCATCAACCCTGCGCAAATATGCCTTCTCATTCACTTCACCACCTTACTCTTGCAAATATCTCATTAAAATCGCAGCCGCTTCGGCACGGGTAATATTGTCTTTGCCGGCATACCCACGCGCATCTCCGAGAATAATATTTTCTTCAATTGCCCACAGCATACCGCCTTCCGCCCAGCCGCTTACACGGTCAGACTCCGCCAGTATGCTCGAGTCAAGCCGGGTTGCCGGTTCGCCTTTAAGCCGCCACATCATAACAATCACCTGCTCACGCGTGATAGGCTCGGTCGGACTGCTTCCGTCCGTAATGCCATCCTCAATCGCCCAGTCAAGCACAGCCTTATACCACGGGCTGGAGGTTGTGTTTGCCGCTGAAGCCCCCTTCATTCGCGCCATAACCATTATCCACTCCGCGCGAGTATTCAGGTCGTTCGGCGCAAACGCGGATCCGTCGCCCTTGCCTTTCATCAGACCTTGTGCGCTGACGAAATCCACAGCCGACGCAAACCAATCGCCGCTTTGAACGTCGCCGTATACCTTAGGTTCAGCGATTTCCGTCACACTTACCGGAGTTTCCGAAGGCTCCGGCGAAGTCGTTTCGGCAGACGCTCCGCCCCCGCCCCCGCCGCCATCAGAGGCATTGCCCGAAACGACCGTAATAATACACTCCGCCGCGTAATTCAAATTACCCGCCGACCGCGCCGTAATAACCGCCGTTCCGGCTTTTTCGCCTGTTACCGATCCGTTGCCGCCCACCGACGCTACTGACGAATCGGAACTGCTCCATCTCACACGGCTGTTCGTAGCGTCTCGCGGAACAATTCCGGCGGTTAACGCCGCTGTTTCTCCGACACTGATAGTTTTCCTATCGTCTGAAAGCGTAATGCCCGTTACGCTGATAGCCGGTTCATAGTCTTCATCCATTATTATCTCCATCGTGACAATGCCGCGTCCGAACTGAGACGTAGTAGAAACGCCGTTTCTAAGATCGCTCTCTGTCTGCCCGATACAAAAGCGAAGACTGTCGTCGTCTGAAAGGCCTGAATTGCGTATGTCATCAAAGTCATCGGAGTCAAACACGCGTCCCTGAACCGACAAAATAGCAAGCATAGGCTCTACATTTATATGATAACCCGATGTGACCTCCGATACGTTAACCGTCCAGCCGCTGTTGCTGATACTGTTAAACGAATTCGTTTCAAACAGTCCGCCGTAATAATACCGACCCGCATCATATATCTCGTCGGAATCATATGCCCGCGACCACCCGTCCGACGCTTCAAAGTTTACATACGCAAAATCCGCCAAGTCTAAATTTTCACTATTATACTTTCGTGAACAGTCCGTTACAATCGCGTCTATGGTCACTCCGCTTGCAATTGTCAGCACTCTGGCGGGCATTGCGTCAACCGAGGAATAATACGCTTGTTCCGTGTTCGCTATGTCTTCTAACTCGCTGATGTTGTATTCGTGCAGTAAGGTTGACCTTCCTCCGCTTATTACGTAAACTTCAAGGGATTCCGACTTGTCCACGACCGAATCATGGTCGGCAAACGCGCTCGGAACGATCGCGGCAAATATCGCCGCCGCAATGAGTGCCGCTAATAAATTTATCCGGCAAAGTGATTTAATTTTTACTTTCATATGCTTCACATCCCTCTATGAAATTTACCCGAATCAAGGCAACCAAGCTATTTTTACGCGTCATTCGAGTTCCGGCGATCGCGCTAAACACAGCGCGTATCTCCATATTCACGCAAGTGCAATATGAGAACAAGTCGTATTCTCATATAAGCATATACAGTATAACACTAAACTACTGCCCTGTCAAGAGTTTTTTGTCGCGCCGCAAAATATAATCTCCGAAATAAATATCAAAAAACTTACAAGAAGCCGAAAACGTTCTTCCGACAAATCGGTTTTTATACGGCGCAGCGAGGGCGTCAGAAAGTCCGACGTCCTCGCTGCGCTGTAATTATACGCAAATAAATGATGGTATGAACGTTAGCCGAAATATCTGCGGAACGCTTCTTCAACGTACCGCTCGCAGTCCTCCGAAAACGCTTCATACTTGTCGTAAAATTCCTTGCACCGCGCCGTCGGAGTGCTGCGCTTTCTACCCTTGATCTCATAGTCGAACAGTCGGAACCCTAATCCCGCTTCAGCTTCACGGATTATGCGAATTGCGTAGGAGTACGCCATACCCAGCAGTTTCTGCGCTTTCAGAACCGAGCCGGTTTCCATCACCAATTGCACTATCTGCTGAATTCCCGGACCGTAAAATGACCGCTCACGCCCGAGTGTAAGTTTGAATGATGGTCGAAACTGCGTCCTCAAAGTCAGTGATTCCGCAATCGCGTCAGCTTCAATACCCTTTGTGACGTCGGCGGTCACTCCCGCGTCGGACACTTCCACTTCAAGCGGAGCAAGAGCCTCAATCATCTGCGCAATGTCGCCGTCCGCTTCGGCAAGTTCGGGCAAGACGCGAACAGGCACCAGCACCGGATAGCCTCGGGTTCCCGCGCATACCGGCACGACTGCCTCTCCGGAGGTCTCTAACAATCGTCTGACCGTAGCGGCGTCAAACAGCGGGAAGTTAGCAGGAGCAAGCAGAACTCTTTCACACTTGTTCCCGAGATGCTCGACCGCATTGGCATAGCAACTTACAAATCGTCTCTTGAGCCTGGTAGGGTAGATAAACTCCGCGCCCAGCCTTGTCGCGTGAAGCTCCGCCTCCCGCATTATGGCGTCTCCCGCAACAACTACGCGCTTGATACCCGCCTGTTTGAACGTCAGTATAAGTCTCTGCAAAGGCAACATTCCCGCAACCGCCTCATCAGCCTTGAAATGTGCCGGACCCTGCAAAATCAGTGCCGCTGTTGTCATTGTAATCTCGCCTCATTTCTTAAATTTTAACACCATATGTGATTATATCAGAAACATCGACAACTTTCAAGACATTAGCGAATAGTTATTTCGGAGTATTCGCCAAGACGCGCGCTTGTAGTCCGCGCCGTCCCTGAAGCGTCCCGACCGCATTGGACATTGCCCGGATGCGCGGGACAAGGGGTCATCGGAACTGTCCGGGCAAGTGCTGCATCCGTTCCGTTACATAGAATTTCTGCTTGAGACGCTGCCGAACGCCAAGTCGTCCGATTTGGAATCCCTGCTTCCGTGGAGCGAAACGCTTCCGGATCGCTGTCGCGTTCCTGTCAAAACCGATTGTATCACAGAAGCTTGATCGATAAAAGGGGTGTTCTTATTTGACGCTTACACGGGGGCTTGGGGGCGTTCAGCCACCAACAAGCAGCGCCGTATATGCTTTCCGGCAGGAAAGTATATACCGGCGCCTTGCTTGCCATTCTAATCATCACGTGCTGATTACCATTTCACTTTCAATGATATATCGCTACCCTGTAGCGTCAAGCGTATTGGTTTTGAATGTCTCCATATAGCATAGCGAACGCTCCT
>JAITKN010000137.1 GCA_031278415.1 Oscillospiraceae bacterium | reverse complement strand
CTAACAACTACAAAACTGTTAACTTGCATCGCTTTCCGGCGGATTAGACGTTACCCGTAAACATTACATATAGATACTTCAGCAGCATATCCGTCCAACTTAATTTACCTACGCTGTCTCCGGCTGCAAGCGGCACATCGGCAAGTATACGTCCGGTCGGATCCAGTACTTTCAGCCGACCGATTTCCTGACCTTTCTCAATCGGCGCCGCGCGGTCATCGTATAGCTCAATTACGCGGCTGAGATTTGCCGCTTGGTCTTTGGTAATAAGCAGCTTTTCGCTGCCGGAAGGGAGAACAGGCTGAACCGTGCTGACTTTGCCAAGCGGCACAAGTGCCGGCGCGATAGGTTCGGACGGCGCGGTATCGACAAGCGTATAGTCGGCGAAGGCGCTGTTCAGCAGCGCCTTCGCCGCGTCGAAGCGTTGGTCGGAAGTCGGCGCGCCCATAATCACCGCTATGAACTCTACGCCGCCGCGCTCCGCGGTCGCCGAAAGGCAATACATAGCCTCGGACGTAAAGCCGGTTTTAAGCCCCGTAGCACCCGGATAGAATCGGATCAGCTTATTTGTGTTCGACAGCCCGAATTCTCCGCCGCGCACGGTATCCGTCCAAATCGTCGTGAACTCGCGTATGAACTCGTGACGAATAAGCTCGCGGCTCATAACCGCGATGTCATACGCGCTGGTTAAGTGTTCGGCTGCGGTTGGAAGTCCGGTGGAGTTGGCGAAAACAGTATCGTTCATCCCCAACTCTTTGGCGCGAGCGTTCATCTTTGCGACGAAAGCCTGTTCCGTGCCGGATAAATACTCCGCTAACGCTACGGAAGCGTCATTCGCGCTTGAAACCGCGACGCTTTTCAGCAGATCCCTGACCGTCATACGCTCGTTTTCTTTAAGGTAAATCTGGGAACCTCCCATACCGGACGCGTTTGCCGATGCCGTAACTACATCGTCCGGGTTCAGATTGCCGCCGTCAATCGCCTCGGCGATTAGCAGCATCGTCATTACTTTGGTAACACTTGCCGGCGCAAGCCGTTCGTGTTCGTTATGGGCGGACACGACCGTTCCCGTAATCTTCTCCATCACCAGTAAGGACTTTGACGCGACTATTGCGTCAGCCGCGTCGGCCATAACATCCACCCATGGTTCTTCGCCGAAAACATCGTCGGTTTCGGGGTCATTTCCCGCCATTGCCGGGGTATATTCCCCGCCGTCCGCTATTGCCGGCAGCGGTGTTATGGTCAGCGCGATAATAGCGCAAAGCGTAAGTATCAAAATTTTTCGCATTCTATCTTCCCTCCCGTAGATTACTATGATAGAATAAACTCAAATATAACTTTCGCGAACCTGAAAATATACACGCGTAAAATCATCGGCGCAAATCGCCGAATAGATCAATGCAGAAATTTTCGCCTGCAACGGGGCGTCGAACTTACGCCGCGCCCGATGTGTGTGTATGCGCGCTCAAAATTTACCGCTGATATTTTGCAATACGGCAGACAGAATAATATCGGCGCAAGCACGGCAAAACCCGCTGTTCGAGTGTCAATATGTATGAATTAAGTCCGGAGGAAATATATGCTTCATATCAAAAAGCGCGTCTATATACGGTTAATATCGTTCTTCGCCGCCGCGTTATTAACGCTCGGAGGTTTTACCGCGCGCGCCCTTGCGGAGGCGGAACATCAGAAGTATCTGTTAGAGGTTCGATACAGGCACGCGTTTGCCGAATTTGTCAACAGCGTCGGCGACATTGATAATTCTTTGCAAAAAAGTCTTTACGCGGCTACTCCGCCTATGGTGGTCTCCGCTTGCGCCGACGTCTACGGCAAAACGACGGCCGCGCTTACCGCGCTCGGAAATCTGCCGTTCAGCGACTATCAGCTCGAAAACCTCGCCGCGTTCATAACCAAGACCGGCGACTACAGCTTCACACTAGCCAAGAACTCCTGCGCCGAATCTATATACAGCGACGAGCAACGGGAGACCTTACGCTTGCTGTGCGAGATTTCCGCTCAGCTTCACGGTAATCTTCGCGGCGTTGAGCGGGAACTCAGCGACGGCGTAATCAGTGTTCGCGAATTAAGAGAAACGAACCGCAAACTCGACGAAGTTGGCGGAACCGCCCCGACGAGTCTCGGCGAGAGTTTCGCGGCAATAGAGTCGGAATTTCCGGAAGTTCCGGCGCTTGTCTATGACGGCCCGTTCAGCCAAAGCGTCTTGACTTGTGTTCCCAAGTGGATTGACGGCGCGGCGGAGGTAAGCGAGAACGAAGCCATGGAAATCGCGCGCGAATTTACGGGACTGCGGAATCTGCAATCCGAGGGCAGGCGCGAAGGCAATTTGCCGGCGTGGTACTTCACCGCCGGAGACGCCGCCGTAACCGTCTCCGTTCAGGGCGGAAAGATTCTGCAATTGCGCGATCCGCGCTCCGTCAGAGAGACCCTTTTGTCCGCGGACGACGCAATCGCGGCGGGCAAGACCTTCCTGGAAGATCGCGGATATCCTTCAATGCGCGAAAGCTACTATATCAAGGCGGACAACACGCTATTGATCAACTACGCGTTCGCGCAGGACGGCGTGATCTGTTACCCTGACCTTATCAAGCTGACGGTCGCGTTAGACGATGGCTCAATAATAGGCTTCGAGGGCGTGGGCTACGTGATGAATCACACGGACTCGCGGGAATTACCCGCCATATCGGTAGACGAAACCTCCGCCGCGTCGAAACTGTCAAAAGACCTGCGAGTGCTTTCTCACGGACCGGCGATTATCCCGTCTTACGGCGGGCAGGAGCGATTTGTCCACGAGTTCAAATGTGAAAACTCCGCCGGCAGACACTATATCGTGTGCGTTAACGCCGAAACCGGTCACGAGGAGAAAATCTTAATCCTGCTTGAAGACGAGAACGGCACATTGGCAATATAATTAACATTCTCAGTATTCTCTGAATGTTTCAGAGACTTCTCTGAGTGTTTCAGAGACTTCTACGAATGTTTCAGAGAGCATCACAAAACTAAGATAGAGCTATCATAACACGCGGTTTAGCTATCGTCAGGGGTTTTTTATACGCGGCGAGAAGTCGTTTGCGGCCGACGGAGAGTATTCACGGCTCTATGCGCACAAGCGAATCGTATTCATCGTCTGTAATTTCATACTTTTCTCTGACAAGCCCTTCTGTAAATTCATCAGGTAAGTATTTGACATTGGCGATTACATACATTTCATCACTACTCTCTACACACACAAAATTGTACGCAAAACCGGACCAACCATGAATCCCGTCTTGAGGGGTATCGTCGCTGAAATAGTAAAAAGCATACAACTTGTCGTTGATTTTTTCACCGGAAAGCATTTCCCAAGAGCGTAGTATACTCGTGCCAAGAAACGCATCATGACGAAAATCAGCCATCTCACCATAGAACCGCGCATACTCAATCGCTTTTTCTTGTGATACCATTCGCGCGTTTAGGTAATCTTCCATAAAGCCGATTATTTCAGCCGGAACGTCGCTTGAGATTTCGGGATTCTCTGTAGGGTTGAACGACGGCGCAACACTTCCTGATGTTGGTTCGGATCGTTCACATCCGCCGGCAAGTACGACCGCAAGTGTAACTATCGCAATAATTAACGGGGAAATTGCTTTGCGGAAACGGGAGTTCATTGTTTTACCATCCTTTCAGGCAATGACCGGGACGCGAGACTTCGCCGCCCGGTCGTTCGCGTGATCAGCGCGGATTAGTTGGACGCATTGTAGAAGTACAGCGGTCCTCCTGTGATGCTCCCTGATCCGGTGTAATTTTTGACATATCCATAGTATACGTATGACGCCGAAAAGCTGTCGGATGCTCTGAATACATTTTGTGGAATTCCCGAAAGGCTAAATATCCGATTATTGAGGTCATCGGCGTTCGGAGGTCGTGAGCGATGTTGGCTGTAAATTCATCTTGTGAAGTTTTAGCGTTCTTTTCAACCTGAAAGGCGTTTTCCACTTGAGCCGCCATTGATATAATGCCTTTTTCCAATTGCCCCAATGCATCGTTATTGCTGTCCGGCAGCGAAACGCGATAATCCCCTGCGCGGACTGATAAGACGGCGGCAGTAACTTTGTATAATCTGGCGCTTGTTCGCAAAAAAAGCAAGTAGTTAAAAAGAAGCGTCAATAATAAAACAACAGGGATAATCACATACCAAGGGTATAACCTAAAAAAGGTTTGAAATGTTCTGACTATCCAGAGCGTTGCTGTACGTAGATTTTCCAAGTCAAAAACCTTATAGGCGAGGTACGCGGAAAAAGCGGTAACACATATTGCCGAAAGCAGACTTATAAGCGATAATGATAGGAATTTGATTGTAAATTTCCAATTGTTATTTCTCAATTTTGTAACCTACTCCCCATACTGTATGAATGTACTTCGGCTTTCTTGCGTCGTCGCCAAGCTTTTCGCGGAGTTTGCGAATGTGAACCATTATCGTGTTCTCTTGCTCAAACGCGTCTTCTTTCCAAACGAGCTCAAAAAGCTGTTCGGAGCTGAAAACCTGTCCGCGGCTTCGTGCAAGCAGAAGCAAGATATCATATTCTTTTGGAGTTAACGCAATAGATTCACCGTTCTTTACGACCGAATGCTCGTCGATATTTAACACAACATCCTTGATAATAATCTCTGTACGCGACGGGGCGAATTGCGGATTAAATTCTGTATAGCGGCGCAACTGCGCCTTTATTCTTGCGACAAGTTCGAGCGGATGAAATGGCTTTAGGATATAGTCGTCAGAACCGGACTGCAACCCGGCTATTTTGTCAAGCATTTGGGCTTTTGCCGTCACAAGTATAATCGGGATGTTCGAGCTTTCGCGAATTTTACGGCAAACACTAAGCCCATCGATATTGGGCATCATAATATCAAGAACCAAGAGCGACACGTTGTTCCTTGCAAATATATCAAGACACTCGCGGCCGTCATAGGCTTTGAGTATCGTGCAGTCTTCGGTTGATAGATATAACTCTATCAAATCAACGATTTCTTTATCGTCATCAACGATTAGTATTTTGTTCTTATCCAAAGCTGCGAATCCCCCGTGCCGATGTAGTTGATTCTGTTAAGATTTAATTATATCGATAAATGCTTAACTATTTGAGATTGCATATCTTAAATTTTTCTTAATAAGCGCAACTGTCATATCATTAGCTTCCATACCCGGTTTTTTGATCCGGTTGTGCACATTTGCCTTGCTGAATCCGAAAATCTTGCCCACGCCGCATCCGCCGGTTCTCTCATAGTAGGTCTTGATCGCTTGTTCGCGGATCTCTTCCGGGATTTCTCATGTCTTCGGGGCGCAGCCGTACAGATTTTCCGCCCGGTGACCCTCAATGTCGCTGAACGCGGCATCCGAGCGCGGCTCAATCTGCACAAGCTCCGTATAGTCCGCGAAGGCTTTCAGCAGCTTTGACAGTTCGGCGCGGGTAATCGTCGCGTTCGGCCTGAACGTTCCGTCCGGATAGCCGTTCAACAGACCCATCGCGCTCATCGCCGCGACCGCTTCATAGAACCAATCTCCCTCGCTGACATCGCTGTAAGCAATTGTTACGAAATGAACTTGTCAAGTTTATTTCGTAACAATTGCTAATCTTCGTAGTGACCATAGCAGGAAAGAATAACAAGCAAACCGAGCTTGTCAACGGTATATACAAGCCTATCAGTGTCATCAATGCGACGGCTGTAAGCCTTGATAAATTTCAGCATTTCGGTCTTGCGCTTGCCAAGCAACGTATTGCTCAAAGGCTTTCTCCGAAAACGAAACGGTCATTGAGCCATAGCCTCTAACTCGTCTATGGTTTTAACAACGACGTTTCCGGCCTCGTATTGGCGGTACGACTCTTCGAGTGAGCGGACGTATTCGCCGTTTCGTGCAGCCTTGGTAAGATCTTTGTAATCTTGCTCTCTGATGACAACCAGGTTTTTATTGAGCGGACGCGAAATAACGATAACCTCGCCCGAGTTGGCAATCTCCGCAACGCGCTTGAAGTCGGTTCTAAGGTTGGCAGTTTTTATAACGGTCATAATTGTGTGCTCCTTTATGCGCTTATTTATGTACATATTATAGTACCGATTTTTCAGAATGTCAAGCAAAAAATTCGGCGATAGTCTAAATAAGGGTTGATATCAACGCTTATTTGTGACTATCACCTAAATTAAACTATTGACAAATAGGTTCGGTATGTGCTATTATGCGAATACGCTTGCTATGGGGAAGGCGTGCGGATGCGGATAATTCCGTATGTCGAGTGCCCGGTTCCGGTTGGCGGAAGCAGGACTATTTTTGTTTCGGAGGGACAACTCTATGCGTAAACTTATGATGATTTTGATTGCTATGCTGCTTGTGTTTTCGGTTCTGGCGGGATGCTCGCCGTCAAACGAGTCGGATCAGACTCCGACTTCGACTTCGACTATTGCCGAAACCCCGGACAGCACCGGCGAAATTACCGAACCCGACAGCGCGTTACCGCAACCTTATCCGGTTACGGTAACGGATATGAAAGACCGCGTTATTGCCCTGGACGCTCCGGTTGAACGCGTTATCGCGCTGACTGCGGCGAACGCCGAAATCGTTTACGCGCTCGGCGCGGGCGATTTAATGGTCGGGCGCGGCGAATACTGCGACTATCCGGCGGAAGTGTTTGACGTGGAGACCATTGGCTCAGGCGCGAATACTAACATTGAGCAAATTATCGCCCTTGACCCGGATGTTATCTTTATGGACACGATGGCGCAGACTATTGAGCAAAATGAGCAGATTGAGCAAGCCGGAATAGCTGCGGTGGTTACTGAGGCGTCGGACATTTCGGGTACATATGAAAGTATCCTGCTTATCGGAACGGTGTTGGGGAAAGACGCTGAGGCTCAGGCGTTAGTTGACGGAATGAAGGCTGCATTCGCTGATATTGCCGAAAATCAAGTGTCGGGTACCATATACTTTGAGGTGTCGCCGCTCGAATACGGACTGTGGACTGCCGGTAAAGGTACGTTTATGGACGAGGTAGCAGTATCTATGGGACTGACAAATGTTTTCGGAGACGTAGAAGGCTGGGCGGAGATTTCCGAGGAACAGGTACTTGAGCGCAATCCCGACTATATTGTAACGGTTGGGATGTACTTCGGAGACGGACTCAGACCGGACGAGGAGATTTACGCTCGGCCCGCGTGGCAGGGGATTAGCGCGGTAGCGAATAACGGCGTAATCAACATTGACGACAACTCTCTTGCGCGTCCCGGACCTCGGTTGGCAGACGGGGCGAAGCAACTGCATAATTTCGTAAAAGCCGCCGTTGGTGAGTAAAAGACGCGAGGGCTTCCGCGCCGTAGAATACATTATTTTCGGCGCGGCAACGCTTGCGGTAATGATTCTTTGCGTATGCGTTGGGAGCGTAAATGTGCCGCTGAACCAATTCGCCGAAAGCGCGATTATCAAAACGGTACGTTTGCCTCGAGTTCTATGCGTGGCGCTTGTAGGGGCGTCACTATCGGTCGGCGGCGCGGCTATGCAGGGACTTCTGAAAAATCCGCTGGCGGACGGCGCGACATTGGGCGTGAGCGGCGGAGCGTCGCTCGGCGCGGTGCTGGCTATGGCGTTCGGGGTTGTAATTCCCGGAATTCCGTTCGCGGGCAGCGTGGTTATGTCTATGCTGTTCGCTTTTGTTTCGCTTGTGATAGTGCTGACGCTTGCCTACAAACTTGATTACAGTCTCGCTACGAATACGATTATACTGCTCGGAGTAATTTACTCGATGTTCGTGTCAAGTATTACATCGCTGCTTGTGACGTTTGCCGGGGAAAAGGTGCGTGATATTATGTTCTGGACGCTCGGCAGTCTGTCCGGCAGCACGTACCGCAGCGCGGCAATGCTCGCGGTCGCGCTCGCGCTGTTCGGCGGAGTCCTGATGTCGCGATCGCGGGAACTGAACGCGTTTGCGATAGGCGAGGACAACGCTCGCCATATCGGCGTAAATGTACGCGGAGTGAAACTGATCGTTCTGGTTTGCGTTAGCGCTCTTATAGGTGTTTGTGTCAGTATAGGCGGCACAATAGGGTTTGTCGGACTTGTCACGCCGCATATGCTGAGGATGATCGTCGGACCTAATCACAAGAGACTTCTGCCCGCCAGCGTGTTCGGCGGAGCGAGTTTCCTCATGCTGGCGGACTTACTTGCGCGAACGCTGCTGAATCCGCGGGAACTGCCAATCGGTGTGGTAACGAGCTTTGTCGGCGCGTTGCTGTTCGTTTGGATTTTCTACACGTCAAGGAGAACTAAGCGATGACGATGCTTGACGTGCGAAATTTGACGATCTCTTACGGGAAGCTGACCGTAGCCGACAATCTCAGCTTTTCGCTCGAATCGGGTCAGTGGCTTATGCTTGTGGGTCCGAACGGCGCGGGCAAATCGAGCGTTGTCAATGCCGTATCCGGAGGGATAGAGTACAGCGGAAGCGTAATCTGCCTTGGCAAGCCGGCGCGTTCATATAAACCTAATGAGTACGCAAAGCTTGTTGGCGTTCTGTCGCAAAATCACGGCGTTGGCTACGACTATACCGTGGAAGAAGTCGTGCGGCTCGGCAGATACGCGTACTCGCCCGGAATGTTTGCCGGCAAATCCGACGCGGATGAAGCCGCGGTTTCGGCAGCTGTTGAGCGCGCGGGTCTGAACCCGTACCTCGGGCAATCCGTTTTGACTTTGTCCGGCGGGGAACTTCAACGTACCTTTCTGGCTCAGGTGTTCGCTCAAAATCCCAAAATACTGATACTTGATGAGCCTACAAACCACCTCGACTTACAGTATCAGCGAGACACCTTTCAGCGAATTCAAGAATGGCTTCAAGAGCCGGAACGGGCGGTAATCAGCGTTGTTCACGACCTGTCGCCGGCAAAAGCCTATGGCACTCACGCGCTACTTCTGAATAAGGGAAAGACTACCGCTTATGGCGAAATTGATGATGTTCTGACCCGCGAAGCGCTATTGGAAGCGTATTCGCTTGATGTGTACGAGTGGTTCAGCGAACTTTACGGGCAATGGAAAACATAGCTGTCGGCAAGCCGCGTTACCGCGCAGTCGATTGCTTTTTCATACACCTTAACTTTCGTATCAACGCAAAATGTCCGTTCCCGCAGAAAAAAAGTATTGACAGGAGGATGGCGTTGTGCTAATATGACAACGTTGACACCGAAGAAAGCGCTAATGTAGCTCAGTCGGTAGAGCAGCTGATTCGTAATCAGCAGGTCAGCGGTTCAAATCCGCTCATTAGCTCCA
>JAITKN010000047.1 GCA_031278415.1 Oscillospiraceae bacterium | reverse complement strand
TACACGAACACGTTGCCAATCAGCGAAAAGACTTCTTGCATAAGCTGTCAAGGCGGATAGCCAACGCCTATGACGCCGTGTGCGTTGAGGACTTGAATATGAAAGATATGTCACGAGCGTTGAACTTCGGCAAGAGCGTGTCGGATAACGGTTGGGGCATGTTTACGCGTATGCTGGACTATAAGCTGTCGGAACAGGGGAAATGTCTCGTAAAAACAGACAAGTGGTTTCCATCCAGTAAACTGTGTTCCGCCTGCGGTACAGTCAAGGACGAAATGCCGCTATCGGAGCGCGTGTATCGCTGTGATTGCGGGTTTGTGTGCGACCGGGACGTGAACGCCGCAATCAACATCAGAAATGAAGGGGTTCGCCTGTTGGCGTAACCGCAATCCTAACCGTGGGACACACGGGGATAGCTTGGTAAATATCCCGCTGTTGGGCGGGAGTTCCCAAGAAGCCCCACTTCAAGCCGTTAGGCTAAGTGGTGGGAGTATGTCACTTATGCTGTATTTATATGCACCCGAGAGGAAGTAAGGAGATTTTTCACTATGAGTTACGCTTACAAGATCGTTATATCTTAGCACAGAAAATAATAAAAAATCAGGAGAAAACGAATGAAACAGAGTGTTAGATACATTTACAAAGCAAACCTTAAATTTTTAGAGGATAATGATTACCGCGCAAAACTAACCCCTACATCATCACCGAAAGAAGGGTGCTTAATCGCGGTAGCGGACTCACAGTTACTTCGCTGGATTCAAGATTTAACAAGTATGCCGTCCTACGAGGACACAATTAAACAGGTCGTGAAATATAAAGAAAAGCGAGAGCATTTGAAGTCTTTGCCCGGAGATTATTCCGACGAGATTCGCGAGCTGAATTACGCCATACAGACCTCGCTTATAATAAGAGCTATTGTGGCGGCGGAAATTCCCTACAACAAAAACAATACCCCGATGATAAGGCAGTATAGACACGTTTGCGACAAGGGGTTTGTGCTTAACGGCGTTAGATACGTAAGATTAGTAGGCACGCCAAGCGGGATAAAAAGCGGTACGATTTTATTCATAGATGAATCGCTGTCTTCTGAAATTCAGAAGCGAATAGATAACGACAGAAGACTTACAGACGAGTTAAACCCCGCTAAGTTTGAAGCGTACAGGGCTTTATGTTGCAGTACATCTACTGCGGTAAGTATGCCGCGATTTGCCGTAGTCCCGGATTACGAAACTAAATTTATAACAGATGTTATAAAACTCGACGACTCTGCGGGTGGAGAACCGGTTATGACGGAGTGCGAAGAAGAAATTACAAACAAACCGTTCGACGGTATGGGGCTTATATCGCCCGCGCCCGGCTTCTTCCCGAATGCGTCCGCAAGCGGCGGGTATATCTCGCTCGTGCCGCTTCGGCTGTACACTCTGCCCTCATACGGAGCGCTTACCGGACTGCCGTTGTCGTACAGCTGTCCCCATATCCCTACGGTGTAGAGGTCTGTCGCGGACGTGACACCCGAGTTATTCACTTGAATAATAGCCTTGGTTACGTTGGCGTTCGGCACCGTCTGCGTTATGGGGAAATCCTTGATCGCGTCCGGTATGTCCGTGAGTGCCGCCAACGCGTCAGGGTCGGTATCGACCGGCGCGGAGCCGCCGTTGGCGCGGGTGTAGCGCAGCTCACGCCCTACCGCTGCCGCGAACAGTTCCAACCCCGCCGCCGTGACTACCTTGCTCCATAAATCGTTTTGCATTTTGAACCTCTCTTCTGAAAAAAGTGCTTGACATACGCATTTGCCTGTGGTATAATAAGCGCATAAAGAAAATAGTAGTTGAATTGAACTGCAGAAAATCAGCCTCGCCTGCCGCGTTGCTTTTTTGCCTGTCGTCAGATAGGTTGCAACTGCGATGGAGGGACACCGGCTGTCCTCCCTTTTCAGCTATTATTTTCTTTTATTCTTTGCGCTGTTATCTCTTTTTGATTTCTTGTACGATCTTTTACCCAATGCAAATTAACAATCTCGAAATGAGTTGCGTTTTCAGCCACGTCAAGTAGCGCGATAGCACTCTTGTTTTCGCCGGTACGCGATATGAAGTTGAGATATGGCTTTTCCGCGTTAGCTTTCAAAACGCGCTCGGGACGGTATAATGCCGCCCCGATTATCTCTTTATACTCACTATGCGCCACATCAGGGTGAGCTTTCTCGTTTTTCTCAATTACCCATCGTTTCAGCAATACGGGTTTGTCCGGCAGACCATTCTCGCGGAGCGTTTCGCGGTTCAGTCGGGGTAATATGGTGTCACCCTCGAAGTTGATATTGATACTCTGTATCTTCTCTTGCCGCGCCGCTTCGCTTGTCCTGCCGCCGCCCGGTGAACTTCCGCCGACCTGACCGGGACGTCCTGCGTGTCCCCAGTTGCCGCTTTCCGGACCGCCGTCACGTATGAGCAGCACAACCGCCGTAATACCCTCTATGCCGTCCCGCGTGAGTATGCCTCTCCGGCTCGCTGACGCTACCGCACTCAGTAGCTGACGTAATCGCTCACTGTCCATCAGTTGAAAACGACTGCGCCCAACACGGGCAACTGCTGCAAGACGGATGTTTCGGTCAGGCTGATGTCCGCTGCGCTGCCGTTGAGCGTAATGCCGCTCACATTTGCCACGCCCTCGGTGCTCAGCGTGTGGTACTGCGCCCACGCGACCTCGACGCTTAGCGGGTACTCCACCACGTTACGTGTCAGAGCTTTACCCCAGTTGCGCCGCAGTTCAAGAAGGTATGCTTCAAGCGACTTCCGAACGCCGCTCTTGACGGTCTCCGCGCTGTATCCGCCCTTGACCGTCAGCGTCATCGATACGTTAACGGTGTACGGGCTGGGCGCACCGATAGTCACAGCCGCGCCGATGGGCGCGATGCCGTACCCGTTCGCGCTCGGATTATCGTTGCCGGCTTCCGGCGGACATATGGCGGTCTGAACGATTTCCAACAAAGTGGCGGATGGTACGGAGTAGGAACCATCGATTATCGAACACAGAACCGTACCGCCGCCGCGCCAGTGCGGATACACCTGAACCCCGCCCACTCCGTCAATGTCAAGGCAAGCCGTCCGGTACGAGGCTATATTTCCGCCGTATGGCTTCTGCGAAAAGCTCTCCCAATACTTTTGTTTTAGAGTGTCGTTGTCCTCTTGTTCCTCGCCGGGTATGGTTATAGCCTCAAGCCTTGCAATGTTCAGATTGCCGCCGAACTCCCCGCTTATCGGCAGCAACGCGCCGATATACCCGTTGCCGGATATTCCGGCGGTCTCGCAGACCGCTTCGTATCGGTAAAGACCGTCCTCGTCGCGCGCGATAAACTTCGTCGTGGCGAATATTACGCTGTCCGCGCCGTTGATTGTACTGAACCGCTTGTCTAATCCGACCTCGATGTCAAACACCGCTTCTCCGACCGCGTATGTGGCGGCCTTACGTGATTGTCCGCGCTCCGCCGCCTTGTACTCTATCGCCGCATTGTCCTCCGCTGTCGCCATAAAACCGTTGTCCTGAATCCGGCGGAGCAGCATATACGCGTTCTCGAACTCCCACGACTCGGGACGAAGCGCGGTGTCTATCAGCGATGTACCCTCCCGCTTGTCGTATTTGTTCGGAACCCGTTGCTTCTGTTCCTCTAAAATCTTGTAAAATGTCCTATCCGAAAAATCTATCATCGTATCCCGCTGACCTCCATCCTCTCATCTATACCGCCGTATACCGTGTTGACCGTGAATTCGCACAGCATACCATCAGGCGACGGCCGCGCAAACCTGAAATCGCTCACCCCGATTATCCTGTTATCCGGCTTGAACGCGTCCTCCAACCGGCGTTGCAGTTCCGACGCCGCCCAGCCGTATTCGCTGCCTATCAGCCGATCATACTCCATTCCGAAATTCGCCGTGAATATGGAATACTTGAACCGTTCGACCGCAAGAATTATTTCTATGCTCTGATTCATTGCCTCTTTGCCGTCGCACATCCGCGTAAGCCTGTGCGTAAGCGGGTCAGCGTACCAGTTCAGCGACGGGTAATCTACGTATTCTATTGTTGTATCTATCGGCAGTCCGTTTATCTGCTCCGGCAATAACGCCATTTATATCAAACCCCCTTACAAGTTTTCAGTCCCGCCTGCCCCTGCCCGTCCGGCAGGCGGGCGGCGGGCAGGTGTCAGTTATCAGTTAACTCTCTCGTCCCCGCGCCTGTCTGCCGACAGGCAGGGAACTAACAACCAACAACTATTTTCTAACAACTATCAAATACTCTGCTTAGAATGATGTACCTTTGACCGCCCATAACGGACATCATAAGTACCTTATCTCCGGATTTAAGCGCGGTGTTTGTCCAGACTGTAAACGCATCGCCGGACGCGATCGGCTGCGCCGCTCCGTTCACGTAGCCGACAGCTGTCACAAGCTCCTCCAAATTCGTTTCACTCTCTTCCGTTGTGTTGCCGCCTACGCTGTCCGTGTGCTTATGCGGCTTAACCTCATGCGTGTGCTTCGCTATTACGATCCGCTGCTCCACTACGCTTTGGGTCAGCAGTAGTGCTTGCTTCTTTATCGGCGGCAGTTCGCTGCCCATTATCTTCACAGATAACTCCGGCGGCTCCGTTTCTACCGTCCCGATTGCGATGTCTGTTAAATCCTCGTTCTTGATGTAGTTCGCCACTACCGTCTGTATCAGCGTGTGTAAACTTGACATGTCTGCCTCCCTGCCTGTCGCCCTACCGCTTTTGCACATAAAAACAGACAAGCCGTTAAACTTGTCTGTTTTTAAGTGTTTGGGTTGAGTTTAATTAAAACAAATCACTATGAGTACCGTTCCTGAACAAATACAAGACAAGCCTGTTGTCAATGTATTTGTACACCAATAGCCAATCCGGAGTTATGTGGCATTCCCTGTACCCGTTGTAGTTACCGCTGAGCGCGTGGTCGCGGTACTTAAGCGGCAATTCTTTTCCCGCCGCCAGTATTTGCACCACCGCTTTAAGCTTTTCTTCATCCCACCCGCGTTTTAATGCCGTTTTTAACTCACGCCTGAACCGGGCGGATTCCTCAATCGTGTATTTCATTGATCTCCTCCGCCTCTAATTCGGCGTGAACTTCGGCGAGAATCTCATCGAAACTGTTATAGCGCTTCGGTCGAATTTCCATTTCATCCAGGAGCGCAGCGAGCGTTTCCGCATTATACTGCGGTTTAGCCACTTCAAATGGCATCCCCTCCCGCCTTATGGCCTGATTGAGAAATATTCGTATCGCGGTCGGAGTGTCAAATCCTAAATCCGCAAATAACGCATCGGCTTTGCTCTTGACCTTCTCGTCAATCCTGACTTGTATTAACGCGCTCGTTTGATGTGCCATAATATCACCTCATTTTATTTGGTTATAATATTATTATAGTATACTGTCATACTCTTGTCAAGTGCTTT
>JAITKN010000001.1 GCA_031278415.1 Oscillospiraceae bacterium | reverse complement strand
AAACCGAGCGACACACTACTCTTCCGCTCTCGCAAAATCGTTCCGAGGTTCCCAATCCGCAAAAAGGTTTTTCCTATACCGTGACGAGCGTTTTTCACGACTGCTCCAATCGGTGTACATTGGCGTTAATCCAAACGTACAACGACGCATATTAACGCGTCCCCGAAAGTTTCGAGCGTACGGCGAAACGTTTCAGAGCGCGGGAATATAGAAAATTTCATCCGGAGGTTACTCAAATGACACCGCCTGTTCAGTTATCTGCGGAGCGCGTAAACTAGGGCGCGAACCGCTCCGCAGTACAAACAACTTCAAAAAGCGTCCAAAGCCTGCGTCGCGCTAAACGCGGCGGCGTGAACATTCAAAAATTCTAAAAATACACGTAGGATGAAATTCAAAATGACAGCAGCATTAGATATGAAGTCCTTTGAAATGGTGGGCTTCGAGGAACTCTCTGTGGAAGAGATGGAACTGGTAGATGGAGGAGCAACCGCTCAAATTTTGTTGGCAGTAGTAGGCGGGATTGCAGGAGCAGTAACGGGCTATGTCGTTGGATGGAAAATGGGCTACGCAACATTTGGAACCCCGGCAGCCGCAATGGTAATGGGCTTCGCAGGTACCTATACAGGTGCTGTTGCGGGCGCAAACGCGTCCTATGCGTTCTACAATAATATCACCGGGAAAAGGTAACTGGCGTTGCATGTTTGTGCGGTTTTTAATAACCGCACAAACATGGAGGATGTTTGTGTATAAATTACTTTCGGAGTAGATTATGAAAAATAAGTTGCAAATCATTATCGGGAAACCATCATATGTCAATTTTATAACAACGTGCTTTGGAGTAATGGTTCTTATGGCAATATTGCTTTTGTTGCTACCTGAATATTCCTTGGTTTTTGGCATCCTGGGTTCTGCCGCATCTATTGTAGCTTTGAGTTTCAGTATCATTAGAATCTTTATTTACATAATCTCAAGGAATAAATAAATTTATGCAGATTCGGCGCAACAGCGGCAGCACAAAGCAAGGCGTTTCTAACCGTTGTGGGGAGCGCAGTAGCTATTTGTGCTGTGTGGGGTGCCGTATTCGGGTCATAATTATTTATACATTTCTTGCTTATGTGAGTTTGGAATTTTGTTGAATTTCAAACTCACACATACTTTAATTAAATGAGGTGATAGTCTGAATAAGGGTTGATATCAACCACATACCACATATGGCGCAGTACACGTAAAAAACAATCTGTATATTGTGGTTTTTGGCATCAAAATTTGGGTTTGGTATTTCATCAACTCTATTTGCGACTATCACATACAAAAATGCTGCCGTTTCTGCGCGGCTCGTTTTATTACAATCACCCTTCCGCGCCGAATGTCAGCGCGGGAGGGTGATTGTGTGATAGCGTGATTGTGTGATAGCGTGATAGGATTTTCTTTGCGGTTATTTATTCCGTAATGCCAAGCAACGTTCGTTTAAGCAGCGTTTTAGCGATTTGAGCCTTGTACTTAGTCGGGGCAAGCGGCTGAATCTCGGCGACAGCGGCCTCTCCTGCGGCGGCGGCGATGGACTCGTCTATGGTTTTGCCGGCGAGAACCGCTTCCGCTTTAAGCGAACGATACGGCTTAGGCGCGATAGCGTTAAGCGCAACGCGAGGCTTCTCAACGCCCACCAAAACGGCTACATTAACTATCGGGAAGTCAATACTCTTACGCAGAGCAAGCTTCGTGAACGCGCTCTTAGCACCCGCCGGCGGCAACGGGACTTGAATCTCTGTGATGATTTCATCCTCAGCAAGCACCGTGTTGCCGGGTTCATTAACGTCGAACAGTTCCTCCGCCGCAAGTATACGATGATTAGTGACAATCTTCGCGTCAAGCGCGATAAGCGCCGGCGCCGTATCGCCCGGATTGACAGCGTAGCACGCGCAGTTCAGACAGCGCTTCGCTTCCGTAACGCCCTCGGAAAGCTCCGGCGTCATACTGTCTTCCTTATCTACCGCGCGCGCCGCCGCGTCAAGCTCTTTCAGCTTCAATCCGATCGGATTTTTGGAGCCCTCGACATCAAAGAACACATAGCCGTTGTTGCTTTCGTTTGCGTACGTGAAGTAATCGACGCCGAGGTAACGGCTAATACCGTTCGCGGATTTATGTCCGCTCGCAATAGAGCCGATAACGGTAGCCGGACCGTTAACAACGTCTCCCGCGCCGAATACCCCGGGACGGCTGGTCTCATTTGAGTCCTCATCCGTGACAATGCGTCCGCGGTTCAACTGAATTTGGTATTTTTCGTCAAGGTAAGAAAGGTCGATTCCCTGACCGGTGGCAAGCAGAATATTTTCGCCTGTGAGAATCTTCTTGTCGTTCTCATCGTACTGCGGGTTGAAGCGTCCCGAGGCGTCGGTAGTGCTGAGGCAACGCTTGACTTCCAGCCCGACAATTTTGCCGTTTTCCGAGACGACTTGCGAAAGTCCCCAACCCGGGTCAATTTCAATTCCTTCCTCAATGGCGCGCGCGATCTCCTCTCCGCTGGCGGGCATCTTGTCGCGGGTTTCAAGACAAGTCAGCTTGACTTTATTCGCTCCGAGACGCTTCGCGGTTACCGCAACGTCCATAGCGACATTACCGCCGCCCATTACGACTACTTCCTGTCCGACCTTGCCGTCCATCCAGTTCTTAACCTCAACAAGGAAGTCAAGCCCGAATATAGCAAGGTCTTCACCTGAAAATCCAAGTACCGGACGCTTCCACGCTCCGGTAGCGTACAGGGTCGCGTCGTAGTTTTTCTCCAAGTCGCCGGGCTTGATCTCGTCTCCGATCTTCGCGCCGAGCTTAAACTCAATACCCATCTTCTCCAACAGCGAAACGAATTTCGCCACAAGGTCTTTCGGTAAGCGATACGCCGGAATAGCGTAGCGCAACATTCCGCCCGCTTCAGGCTTCGTGTCGTACACCGTGACCTTATTGCCGGCTTTGCGAAGATAGAACGCCGCGCTCATTCCCGCCGGACCGGCGCCGACAATCGCAATGGATTTGCCGGTTTCCTTATCCGGAACCTTGTAGAACTTATCGGCGTTAGCCAGTATGTAATCGCCGACCACGCGCTCCGTCGCGCCGCTCTGAACGCCCTCATCTTTACCGCAGCGATTACATTCCTGCTGGCAGAAGTGCGCACACACGCGGGATGTCAGCATCGGCATAGGGTTGACCTTCATAATAGTTTCCGCGGCACCATCCATATCGCCTACGCGAATCTGCGACAGATATTTCGGGATGTCCGTACCCGCCGGACACGCCGCCGTACACTGACTGGTTTCCGTTTTCCAACCGCCGAGAATTGAGTGGTAGCGATTCTCGCCCGTAGCCGCAAAACACTCCGTGCCACCCTTACGCAAACACGGGAAACGGTTATCGCTCTTGCGGAAGTACCAACAGCGCGGAAGCTGCGCGATATTGCCGCCGATTGTTCCCATATCGCGCAGATGCGGAGTAGCCACGGCTTTTGCCGCCTGAGCCAACGCGGTATACTTGCGCTGAATAGTCGGGCTTGCCGCAACATCGGCAAGTTTGGTCAGAGCACCGATTTTCAGCACTCCGCTCTCTTCCTTTATGTACTCCAGACCCGGAATTGTCTTGATATTGACAATAGTACCCGGATAATCCGGAAGAATATTGTCCTTAAGCGTACCAAGTAAATCGGTTCCGCCCGCTATCAGCGCCGCGTTTCCCAATTCAAGGATGCCCGCCGCTTCGTTGACGCTCTTTGCGTTTTTATGTTCAAATGACCTTAGCATAGTTACAGCGTCCTCCTAATCATATCTTTCCGAGCGCGGCAAGCAGCTTATCCGGCGTTGCCGGCGGCTGTACCCATACGCCCGTCGCGTTATAGATTGCGCAAATTACCAAATGCGTGTTTGCCATACTGTGTGATACGCCGCTCGCGCCGTATACCGCGTTGCCGGAACGCGTTTCCTCGAAGTGTTTGTCAACACGCGGAACGTCCATAACGGTCGGCTTCTTGTACTCGATCATATTATTGTTCAGCCGCAGACCCGTAGCGTCATCGTAAATGAATTCCTCGAATAGCTGGCATCCTTGCGAGAAGTACATAACTTGGTCAATTTGGCTCTCTAACGATGTCGGGCGGATGACCTTACCGGGATCGGCGACCACGCCGAAGCGCAGGATTTCAACCACGCCGGTCTCTTCGTCAACCGCGACTTCACAGTAAGCGGTGTTCATTGTGTCGAGCATCTTGCCCATTCCCAAGCTCCAAATCGCCGCCGGAGGACGTCCGCTGAAGTTAGCGACTAATGTCTCCGTAACCGCGCCGCTGAGTGCCTTGAAGATGCTCGGGTCGGCTTTAACGTAAACCACAGGCTCGTTTACCGGTGCCGGAGGTCCGCCGAATCCGCCGGGAGGTCCGCCGAACCCGGGCATACCGCCCGGAGGCGCGGGAACAGGTTTAGGCTCCGCAAGCGGCTTAGGCGCTATGTCCAGTTCGTCAATCGTATAGCCTTTGATGGGGTTAGGCTGAGGCGGTCCGAAACTGAACATTCCGCCGGCCGGAGGATTTTCCGCTTCTTTAACGGCTTGTTCGAGTATCATCTTCTTCAGTTTCGCGCAACACTCTTTCATCGCCCAACCGGACGCGGTGGTTCCGTCCGAACCGCCGCCGACAGGCGTAAACTTGTTGCGCCAATCGTAGTCTACGATCACGTCATCGTACTCGACGTTCAACTCCTCCGCGATAATCATCGCGTTACACTCAACCGCGAAAATGCCCGTAATCGGACCTTGTGTAGGCAGATGAATTTTACCGCCGCGATATTCTAACTGGCAGTCATATCCACTGAACGCGTGACGCGGACAGATCTGATAGCGGAAACCGGCTCCGTGCAGTCTGCCGTCAGGCAAGCGTTTTGCTCCCGCCTTATGCCACTCCCAGTTCATCAGCTTTTTACCGGTCTCAATACAAGCCTCAAAACTCGGTACGACACGCGGGTCCTCCTGTGAATCGGGTCCATGCAGGTTAAGTTTCGCAACATCAATTACATCTTTATTGAGCTTTTCCGCAATGATGTGCAACCCCACCGTCAGCGTATCCCAGTTAAACGGGCAGTGCTGTCCGGATAAGTACATTTTGCCGGTGTTAGTGTCCACGATTTCCATTTGCTGGCGAATGTTCAAGCACCGTGTGGTGTAATACGGTCCATAGCCCTGGTCATTTGCCGTACCGAAGCTTGAGTTCCCCTGAATACCGCCGTCGGCAATGCTGAAATCGTCTATCGCCGTGATAAGTCCATCGTTGGTAAAACCTATCTTCATATGAATGAAACGCTCGTTCATCAGGAAGTCAAAAGTTTCCTCGCGCTCCTGCGCACAGCGCACCGGTCTGCCGGAGCGTTTAGCCAGCAGCGGAGTAATCTCCTGTGATTTGCGCATACCCCAGTCGCAGTATTTTCCGCCTTGGAAGATGCCCTCCTGAATCGTGCGATCATCCGGAACGCCATACATACGCCCTACGCTGTCACGGCGCTGAACCGCGCCTTCAACGTGAAGCCATTCGCCGTCGCGGTACGGCTCTTTCGTCCACCACGCCACGGAAGACGGCGGATTGGGAATATGTCCGCAGAACGCCGGCAGGTCTACCTCGTACTCTATAATGTGGTCAGCCTGCTTAAAGCCTTCTTCTACGTCGCCTTGAACCGTGGTCGCGAAGTTAACGTTGCCCTTTTGATCTTCGGGCTTAACGCTGCTGAACATATCGAAACTCGTGTAGCGTACTTGGCGAACAATCGGCGCGTTCGATTCGCGGCCTTTATTCGGGTCAACAATGGCGTCGTAAACTTCCCATTGTGTGTCTTGCAGAATGACGCGTAAAGCATCTTCCGCAATATCTTCGTCCTCGGCTACTACTATGCATCCGACTTCCATTCCGTCTTGGTCGGCATAGTTGTCAAGGTACGGACGGCTGGGAGGACCGCCCATAGGACTTCCTCCCAAGTTTTTAAGCTCCGGATCCTCCCATGTAACAATGTCAACCACGCCCGGAATCGATTTGGCGCGGGATATGTCCATACTGATAATCTTCGCGTTCGCGTATGGCGAGCGCAAGAACTTAGCGTGAAGCATTCCCGGAAGAACGTAGTCAATGCCGAACTTAGCAACACCGGTTGCAAGCGACATAGACGCTTTGCCGGGGAGATTCGGTTTGCCGACTACGCGGAAATCTGTGCGTTGTCCATTAACGCCTACTAAATCAGCCATAATTTTTTACGAATTAAGAATCGCATACTGTGTAGTTGCAGCAACAATTCAAAATTACTTGCTCCTTTCTTGAATATGCGTCTAAACGCTTCAATTGTTCATCGCAAGCGCGGCTTCCATAATTGCTTGCGCGTGACGCGGGTATGTCCCGCAGATACAGATGTTACCCGCGAGAGATTCTTTGCATTCATCTTCGGTGGGAGTCGGATTCCGGTCGAGCAACGCTTTCGCCGAAACCACGAAGCCCGGTGTGCAATAACCGCATTGCATCGCGTCCCACTTACAGTACGCGTCCAAAAGCGGTTTCCATTTGGGTTGAGCCGCGATGCCTTCTACTGTTTCGACTGTGGAACCATCACATTCGACAGCCAAAATCTGACAGCTTAGAACCGCGCGCCCATCTTTGATAACCGTACAGCTGCCGCAAACGCCTTTGTTACACATATGCTTTGCGCCGGTCAGTCCAAGTTTGAACTGCAATGCCTCTTGCAATGTGTAATTAGTCTTTACGTCAAGCTCAGTAGGGTTCCCGTTGAGATTAAGGGTAATAGTCAACTTTGCCAATCCTCCTTATGTTTTGTAACTCGGTTTAATGCAATTAAACCACGCCGAAAGGCTTTTGTCAAGTAGTTTTCTTAAACAACTTGCTGCTATTCACAGCCGATTTTTCGACTCACAGGTAGAAGGGTCGCATAACAGGCAACTAAATCCCTTTCGTATGGCTTGAGGACTTCAGCCTTCCGACAACCAATAATCTCATCAAGCGCAGACTCAGGCGCATTAAGCCGCACATGAAGATCTCCGGGCAACTCCCCAATGCGGACACATCGAAAAACTATGCCACAATAAAGACCTACATAGAAACCTGCCGCAAGAACGGCATCAACGAAGTATTCGCGCTCACACGATTGGATGATCAGCAACAGCGAAAGGTGCTTCGACACGGCTGTGAACCGCCGGCCAACGGGATTTAGCCGCGCCGAAAGCGTTGTACGCGTCGACAAAAACTTGCAACACCGCTCGCAATGTCTCCAAGCAGCGCGGAGAATATCTGCCGCGCCTTGCGAGAATCGGTATGCGGCGGCAAAGGTCAGCGTTCACACCTTCGACGGCGAAAGTGCTTAACAGTCAGGACACAAAATGTCCGATATAATTTGCGGTTGCTCTGACCTCTGCGGCGAATAGCGCGTCAAACAAATTAACACGTGATATATTCGCGGAGCAGATATTTTGAATCATCCAGTTCTTTGCTCATCTCCGCGATAAATTTTTCTTCATCGTCCGGGATTTCATCGATTTGAGTACGAAGTATATCAAAGCATTTATATTCTTTTTCTTCCAAATTCAGTTCCCCGCTGTCTGCCGCCTGTTTAAGAATATCAAGCGCAAGCCGCGCGGTGTTAACGGTTCTGGAAAAAGCGTCAGGCGTCTTTACGATTTCCGCGGCAATTCTAAAGGCGATGTCGGGCCGCATAATATACGCTTGCGGGTCAAGATAGCAGTCGGATTCAACAAGCGTATCGCGAATTGCAAGCGCGATTCCCTTTTCCGCGGCAGTATTCATCAGGCGGCAATCGTAAATTAGCTGCTCAGTAGATACTGCTGTCGCGAACCCTGATAAGAGCTTAATATGCTGAACCGATTCGTTGCTCCATAAATCCGCAGCCGCCGCGGCAATATTCCCAATGGGCGAAAAGTGCGCACACGCCGCGGTTCGTCCTTCCATTGCTATGGGAGTACCGGTAATCGCTTTCAAGTACACGTTTTCGTAAGCGCAATCTTTGCCGGGACCTACAGCCCCGTTTTCAAGCGCGACTAAGGCTCGCGGCGCGGCAACCGCTCGCATAACCGCCGCGTATACTTTGGGTATGAATTTGCGTTCCGCCAGAACCATAGCGGTATTGGCGAATCCGCAAGCGGAGTCGCCGCCCGAAATTGCGCCCGTTGCTTCCGCTATATCCGAAATGTGCGTCCACAGGAACTCCATATCGCGCGCGCCAAGCACACCCAGAGCAAATACAGCAGTCCTCAAATCCGCGTTTACAACTGCCGCGTCGTTTATTTCTTTGCCGCCTGTCGATTCTATAGAAAGTATATCCGCTCCGTCTCTCGCGGTCTTCTCAAAAATTTCAAGCATATTCTCCCAATATCTGCCGGAGCGCATTACAGGCGGTCGGTTAAATTCGCGTACATCATTAGGGGTCATTCGAAGAACGCTTTTCAGACCGTATTTAGTTTCAAACTCATACATTGTGTCGCGCAGAATCCGATGGACGTTAATCCCCCAAGATGGATTATAGGTAAACTCCGGCAATGTTTCATATTCGATTACCAATCCCGGCGCGTGAAGGTCTCTGGCTTTCAGCAAAACGCCGTTGATAATGTCCTGATATATTGCCAACGCGTCGGTTAGGGTATCATTCGTAACGGATATGCTGGGCAGCGTGAAATTTACCTCCGGATACACTATTCCGCCGCCGATTATCATACCGTTCTTGCATTTGACAGGCTTCGGGCAGCTTCCATATATGAACGTGTCTGTGGATTTGTACGCGAGTTGCGTAAATGTTGTTTTCATAGTTATAAATCCCTTTCTGCGAAAGGTGCCGACGGAGTTATGAAACTGTTATGAAGTTGGCAGCTTTCGTCTAATTACAATTGTGCCGCAATAATGCTTGTCCCGGTATCACCGACGACAACGGCGGAACCCAACGCCTTCTTAATTTGCGACGCTCTCCTGACCATTCGCTCTGCCGCGCCGCCTTAATAAAGCGGTCGTCGATGTTGACATTTCAAATTTGCAGCCTTTGAATAACAGTCTTACGTTATTTTAGTATGTCCTCAATTTCATCGATTATTTCACGGTCAAGCACATATCCGGACGCCTTTACGTTTTCCTCCACTTGCGCGGGACGGCTTGCGCCGATAATCGCGCTCGAAATATTCGGCAAACGCAGAATCCAAGCGAGCGCAAGCTGAGGCAACGGAATCCCGAGTTTGGCGGCAACTGCGGATAATTTACCGACTTTACTCAAGCTTTCGTCACTTAGCAGTCCGCCCATAAAGAAATTCATTTTATCGTTTGCGGCTCGGCTGTCCGGAGGAATATCGCTGACGCTTTTGTACTTGCCGGTTAATATACCCTGCGCTAATGGGGAAAACACCACTTGACCTATTCCATTGCTTTCGCATACCGGAATGATTTCACTCTCTATATTGCGGTACAGCATACTGTACTGAGGCTGATTTACAACGAAGCGGTTTATTAACAGCGTATCCGAAATCCGCATTGCCTCTTGGATTTGAGCCGCTGTCCACTCGCTGACGCCGCAGTACAGAATTTTCCCCTGCCGAATCAAATCGTCAAGCGCTCTTACGGTTTCCTCTACCGGAGTATTGGGGTCGTAGCGATGGCAGTAGAGAATATCAATATACTCTGTATTCAAGCGTTTCAAGCTTTTATTTGCCGATTCTACAATATGCTTGCGCGATAGTCCTTGGTCGTTGGGGTCCGCGCTCATAGGCGCCCACATTTTTGTAGCAAGGACGTAAGTTCCGCGCTCATATTTACCGAGTGCTTTGCCGACGACGCGTTCCGCCTCGCCGAAATTGTAAATATCCGCCGTGTCGAATGAGTTAATGCCCAACTCGTAGGCTTTGTCGATGGTCTTCGCGGCAACCTCATTGTCGATCGCGTTGCCGTATGTCAGCCAACTTCCGAGGCTAAGTTCGCTGACTTTTAATCCCGAGCTTCCTAAACGTCTGTATTGCATTGTATTGCCCTCCTATTATTTGCCGCTACATTGTTATATACGTTGCTTCGCCGTAAATTTATATTACACCGCAGACGACCATTGCGCAACCCCTATATGGGGATTTGGACGATATTCAGATAACTCGACAAAATATATATCCAAACAGCAGTATTTGTTGTACATTTTGCCGTCTGCGCAAACACTTTAGCGATTGCGTAATGCGCTTATTGGGCGTCAGCGCGATAATAACCTTGTTTAAGGCACAAAATTAACCGGAGGGCTAATCCGCATAGTCTCCGATATGAGACCTTCCGCAAATTTACCCTCCTGCGTTTTCATTCCGTACATATGACCGCTTCCGCTCCATCGTATGCGTTCGATGCGCTTGCGGCGGCGAGAACGATTGCGCGGATTATGTACCCGATTCGCCTCCGTAATTAGTCCAATTATAGTGCGGGTGATCGAAATCGCTGCGGAACTCTTCGTCCGTGAGCAAGAGATAATTCTTGTTGCTGTTGCCGCCGGTGTCATTCCACGTCGAATCAATGTTGAGCCATTCGCCGTCAATAAGCGCTTGATGCCATTCGTGATGCATAAAGTGCTTTTCGCTCGTACACAACCGAGCGGGAATCCCCTTAGCCTCCAGAACGGCATAACTGAAACTTGCATAATGTGAACATACCCCGAGCTTTTTGTCAAAGAAGTCATCAATCGAAATGTCGTCTATACTGATCAGATTCGTTACGCGGCCGCTCTCCAACGCCTCATAGTCGTAGTCAAAAGTCTCGCACATATACGCGTCAAGCGCGATAACCGCTTCGCGAGGGTCGTCCGGCAGAGTCGCCGCGACAGCTTCGGCCTCAGCGTAGAAACGGTCAATATCCGCTTGCAGCTTGCCAAACGGGGTTTTCGTAACGGATATTACGCTGAATTCGACGCCGATCTTCTCGCTTTTAGGGTCATCTTGATCCGCGTATGCCTGCTCATAGGAGAACAGCAGATGCGTGAAATACACAGGGTGGCAAGTCATTATATATTGCAACGCTTTGCGGAGCTTATAGCTTGCCGCCGGCAAATCCGGCACAACAAACTCCATTTCCGTGACCTCGGGGTCAGCCTCTTTGATTGCGGTCAGCACAGCAGTTTCAAGAAGTTTGAACTGCTCGTCATCGAAGCCGCGCTCCGCTTCTTCGGGATCGTCGCCGAACATCGACTCCGCAAAGCGGCTATCCTCCGCAACATCTGTAAGCGGCGGCATTTCGCCGTCAAATATCAAATAACTGCCCTGATAAATCTTGCCGGATACCAGTACGTCGTTCGCCCACACCCCGTCATACGTAAAGTCGTTCACAGACCAAACTCCCTGACCGTGGCGCTCACCGTTTAGCATCTGCCCGGAGTATGACGTACCATCTTCCCATGACATTACGCAATCGTCGCCGCTAAGTTTACCGTCCGCGAATGTGCCCTCGGCAACAATGTTCAGCTTAGTACCGTCAAGTTGAGTTTTTACGTATTCGTATCTGCCATTGCCATTCGGTTTTCCGTCGCGCCACTTGCCGGTATACGTGCCGACGCGCGTTCCGGTTTCGTCCTCCTCCGAGTACGGTTCATCCGCAACTTCGGTAATGCCGCTGACTTCCGCAACGGTTGACGTGTCTGAAGGTTCCGTGTCCTGAGTGGTCTTACCGCAAGCCGCAAGCGTTAAAATCAGCGCGGCTGTAATGGCGGTTAATAAAAGTTTCTTCATAATAAACTCCTTCTGCTTTGCAATTTATTTAATTATCCATAAATGCCGGAGTATGAATACTAATTCTTCGATTATACTTTTTAAGGTTGGATCGGAACGCTATGTTGGGTGCAGCGTGATAATTCGCGCAAAATTTACGTTATTTGTTAAAAATATGGGGGGGGGGGGGGGTAATTTTACTTTTAAATTTTATCATTTGACGT
The DNA here is from genome assembly GCA_031278415.1 of Oscillospiraceae bacterium. GTDB lineage: Bacteria > Bacillota > Clostridia > Oscillospirales > Oscillospiraceae > JAISJH01. The sequence goes on along the minus strand of JAITKN010000001.1, from coordinate 62 downwards.
AATGTCCTTTGTGTTTGGAAATTGTATACCTGCATTGTAGCCTGGGGGAATATATATTTCAA
>JAITKN010000097.1 GCA_031278415.1 Oscillospiraceae bacterium | reverse complement strand
ACAATAATTGGGTGGGGTAAATTTATTATTAAATTTTACCATTTAACGTAATCTCCTTTGCGTTAAAAATTTTTTGTATTTTTATTATACCACGCGGGATCGGTCGTGTCAAGTGTTTTTTTGGCGGCGCGGATAGCCGCGCATATTGCCGGAAGCCCGTACCGAGACGGGCAATTCGCGGGAGTTTGGGACGCGATTCTCGTGGAACACTTTTGCCGTTCCGGTTTGCTGTCCAAACCTATTAAACCACCACAGTCCGGACGTTCAAATACATCCGGACTGACATTTTGCTGTCAAATACCCGCCAAAACGCTCTTTGAGATTTGCAGCCTCCGTGAAACCGCAAGGACACTACGGGAACACGCAATCCGCGTGTCCGTACATCGTGGTGGGCGATAACGGACTTGAACCGCTGACATCCCGCACGTCAAGCGGACGCTCTACCAGCTGAGCTAATCGCCCACGACAGGGGTATTATAGCAGTTCTAAATCAGTTTGTCAATACCCAAATTAAGCGTTTGCAAAAAAAGTAACCGAAATAAATTTTTCCGCGACCTTGTTCGAGTTTTTTCTTGCGCTTGTTTAATATAATTGTTATAATATTACTTTGTACAGAGGAGACACGCAAATGAAAAAAGCTACCCAATTTATAAGCCTTCTGATTGCCGCCGCCGCTATCATCTTCTTTGCGCCGCTAACCGCGCTTGCCGATGAGATTCCGGATGACGCGGCGGCTGTTAAGTCAACCGAAATTCCGGAATCCGACTTGCCGCCTGAAATGTCCGGATTCTCCGACGTGAAAACTTCCGGATGGTATTACGACGCAATTTCCGTACTGACAGAGCAAGGGATAATAGACGGCTTTCCGGACGGCACATTCGCGCCTGACGTCGAACTGACTTCCGCCCAGTTTATAAAAATGATATGCGCGGCAGTAATCCCCTCGTGGCTTGACGGCATAATGTCCGAAGGCTACGCGAATTGGGCGGAAGCATATTACTATGCCGCGTTGGACAACAACCTTGTACACGACGGGGAATTTGATATTGAGAAGCTGCACGAACCTATTGCGCGATACGATGCCGCCCTTCTTTTGTCGCGGGTTCTGGATTTCAGTCTTGAGCAACCATTGCAAGTCGCGTCCGGAGTAGCCGCTATGATTGCCGACAACTCCGATATTCCGGCGCGATATCTGCGCGGCGTTCAGCTCGGGTACTCCGAGGGTCTGCTTACCGGTTACGCGGACAAGAAATTTAACGGAGATAAGCACCTTACCCGCGCAGAGGGCGCCGTGCTGATTCACCGCTTAATTGATGATTCCCGGCGCGTTACTCTCAGTCAACAGACGCTCGATCCGGCACTCCCTGACAGTGAAACTATCCTGACCGCGGACTCCGCCGTGCCGCTTGCGCAGACATCCTCCGACCCCTCGCCCGCGCCCGATCCGTCCGCCGCGCCGACGGAACCGACCTCAGGCAAGACCGCGTTTATCGGCAACAGTTTAATTCACGGACTGTACCTATACGGAAAGGACGACGAACCCGATTATTATTTTTCTACCGGAATCAGCGTGTTCAAGGCTCTGTCCGCCGAATTCAGCAGTTCCGTCGGCGCGGCGGCAACGCTTTCTGACGCGCTGCCCGGCGAGAATTATTCGCGCGTCTATCTGCTGTTCGGGATAAATGAGCTGGGCTCAAACACAAAGCGGTTCCGCAACGCTTACAGCGAGATAATCGCGCAGGTCAAACAGTATTGTCCCGGCACCGAAATTTGCGTTATCAGCGTACTTCCGGTAAGCAAGGAGCGCAACGACAGCTCTTCCGTGTTTACTAATGAACACGTGAACGGCTTCAACGCCGCGCTAAGGGAACTGTGCGACGAAAACGGATTTTCCTATATTGACATTTACGCTTTGCTTGCCGATGAGGACGGCTATCTGCCGGCAAATTCGACTTGGGACGGTATCCATCTCAATAGCGGAGTCTATGTCACGTGGGCGGACTTTCTGAAATCATAGTTCCACCACCGTAACGCCCGCGTCGCCCTCTCCATAGCTGCCCATTCGGAATTTCTTAACCAACTTGTTCTTTTTCAGCGCGTTCTGTACCGCGGTACGGAGCGCGCCCGTTCCTTTGCCGTGGATTATCCGCACACTTAACAGGTTTGCCTGAACGGCGCTTTCCAAGTAACGCTCCGCCGCGTTAACGGCTTCGTAACTGTCCATTCCGCGCAGGTCGATCTCTGATGTCACAGCCAAGGTCGAGAGCGCGGCGGCGCTTTTGTCCATATACTTTTGAGTTTCGCTTTGAACATCCTCAAGCAGTCTGACTTCGTTTGCCGAGGCGCGAACCGTCAGGATTCCGGCGCGAAGCTCTAAATCTCCGTCCGCGTTGATTGCCGTAACTTCGGCGCGAGTTCCGAATTTAAGCAGCCGCACAACGTCGCCGACTCTAATCTCGCGGAAATTCCATTCCGCAGTACCGATCTCTTCCTCATCTTTCGCGGACAGCGCGTTTTCCGCGTCGTTAAGCGTCTTGAACGCGTCAGCGGGATTTGCTCCCGTAGTCCTTGCGATTTCCAAGGCGTTGCGTACAGCCGCCCGCGCTTCCTCAATTATTGATTCCGCTTGGAGTTTCGCGCTGTGCGCCGACTTCAATTTATCTTCTTCAAGTGATTTGCGCAGCGTCTCGGTGTCGCTCCGTTCGCGTTCAAGTTTCGCGCCTTCCCGGCGAAGTTCCTCAGTTTCATATTCCAACTGCCGACGCTTATCCTGAAGCGCGGCGATTACGGCGTCAAATTCCGCGTTATCACGGTCAAGACGCGCTTTGGCATCCTCAATAACCGCCGGCATAAGCCCGAGCCGACTTGAGATGGCGAACGCGTTGCTCTTGCCCGGTATCCCGGTAATCAGCCGGTACGTGGGCTGAAGCGTCTCTACATCGAATTCACAGCTTGCGTTTTCCACGCCCGACGTTTGCAGCGCGTACATTTTTAATTCCGCGTAGTGGGTGGTGACCATCGTCTTCGCGCCGTGATTTCGGGCGAACTCGATTATGGCGATTGCCAGTGCCGCGCCCTCCGCCGGATCCGTGCCCGCGCCGAGTTCGTCAAGCAGAACCAGAACATTAGGCTCGCGGTAAATCTCATTGAGTATCTCCACGATGTTTGTCATATGTCCGCTGAATGTGGACAGCGATTGCTCAATACTCTGCTCGTCCCCGATATCCGCTAATATTGCGCTGAACACCGGCAATTTACTGCCGCTGTCCGCGGGAATACAGATTCCGCAGGCTGCCATGGCGCACAGCAACCCGATGGTTTTCAGACTGACCGTTTTGCCGCCGGTATTGGGTCCGGTAATCACTAAGGCATTCTGCGCGGAAGTCAGCGTAATATTTATCGGAACCGCCGCCGACCTCGGCAGGAGCGGATGACGCGCGCGTATAACGCTGATTTCGCCGTTAGTGTTCAATATCGGTTCCGTGCCGCGTATTTCCGCGCTGTACTCCGCTTTAGCGAAGATGACGTCAAGCGCTGTAAGGGTTTCCCAATTTGTCAGAATATCATCGGCAAAATTTGCCGCGTCGGCGCTGAGTTCCGAAAGAATACGGTCTATCTCGGCTTTTTCTTTATATTCCAGTTCTCGGATTTCATTATTTGCCCGGACAACGGTCATCGGCTCAATGAACAGTGTCGCTCCGCTGGAACTCGCGTCGTGGACAATGCCCGGTACGGCGCCCTTATGTTCGGCGCGAACAGGCACGACGAATCTGCCGCCGCGCTGAGTAATAATATTCTCTTGCAAAACTTTCTGATACGTTGGGGACGAGATAATCTTTTGTAAAATGTCACGGACTTTACCGTTTGCCGCGTTGATATGGCGGCGAATCGCGTTTAGTTCCGGCGAGGCTTTGTCGGCGATTTCGTCCTCGCTGATTATAGCGCCGCTGATTTTATCTTCTAAAAATCTGTTCGGACGCAGCGCCCAAAATCGCGGCGCGAGCAAATTGTTATTACAGCCCTCCCCGTATGCGGAGATTTCCCGAGTTGCTCTGAGTACGGCCGCAATGTTAAGCAGCTCGCGAGTATTCAGCTGTCCGCCGAGCTTAGCGCGTGACAGCGCGGCGCGAATATCGCGCACGCCTCCGAACCCGGGCGGCGCTTTGACCTCCGTCATTCTCAGCGCATCCGACGTTTCGCGCAAAAGCCGCGCCGCATCTTCAGCGTCCGGCGACGGTCGAAGCACTCTTATGAGCTCTTTTGCGGCATCACTTCCCGCGTGGAGCGCGGCGTTAGCGAGTACCCGCGGCAGTTCGATCGCGCGTAGCGATTTTTCAGTAAATTCCCGATTCATTGCAATGTCTCCTAAATCAAATGCTCCCGAATTTCCTCAAACGAAGCAAATCCGGCAATATCCGCGATTCTGGACTCGAACGCGGTCTGAAACGCGTCTGTTTCGTCAGCGCCGATTTTTGCCAGAGTATCAAATCCTCTGGCAAGCAAACGGAATAAATTCGGGTCCGGCACATCGCTGTCCGCAATGGTCTCGGCAGTCTTTGACATATACGCCGCCAGCTCAAACTTCTCATATGATGTCCGCAGTCCTATAAACTCGGTAATTGTAGCCGCCTCCCGCAGATACCACTTGCCGCGACTGCTTTGAAGCGTCATTTCGGAGCAGGCAAACGGCTCGGCAAACCCGCCTCGCGAATGGGCGGTAACGGTTAGCTTTTCGCCTTTCTCCGTGAGTACAGTCAGTATCCTTGACGCCTCTTTGTAATCGACGAAGCGCAGTACAATAACTTTAACGGTCTGAAACATAACCGAATTCTTTGATCAGTCCGGGACGGTCGCGCCAGTCCTCTTTGACTTTAACCCATGTTTGCAAAAATACTTTCGCGCCCATAAATCTCTCGATATCGCGCCGCGCCATTTCGCCCACGCGTTTAAGCGCCGCGCCGTTTTTCCCGATAATGATACGCTTGTGCGATTGCCTCTCGCAGTAAATTGTGGCTTCAACATCTATGATCTCCGTGTCAATGCGCTCGGAGAATTTTGTAATCTCCACAGCGGTTCCGTGCGGAATTTCTTGATTCAGGCAGATTAGAAGTTTTTCGCGTATCAGCTCACCGACTACCGCGCTGTCAGACTGATCCGTAGTCATACCCTCGGGAAAGAGCGCCTCGCCGTCTTTTGCGTATGAGGAAAGCAGCTCCAACAATCCTTCAACTCCGTCGCCTTTCTGTGCGGAAATCGGAACGATATGCTCAAACGCGGCGGAATATCGTTCGATTACAGGCAACAGTTCCGCTTTGCTTTCCAACGCGTCAATCTTGTTGATGACCAGTATCGCGGGAATCGCGCTGTCTCTGATCAAGCGTTCCAACTCATCATCTTGACGGTCTCGGTCGATTATGTACAGAACCGCGTCCGCTCCGCCGAAACTGCTTTTAACCGCGCCTTCCATATACTCGTCCAGCCTATTCTTCGGCGTATGGAATCCCGGTGTGTCTACGAACACAAATTGGATTCCGGCCCGGCTTGTTACGGCGTAAACGCGAGTCCGCGTCGTCTGCGGTTTAGGCGAGACGATTGTGACCTTTTCGCCGGCGAACGCGTTCGCAAGCGTGCTTTTCCCTACGTTCGGACGCCCTACTACCGCAACTACGGCGGTCTTTGTTATCTTTTGCTTTTTCATTTTGCTCCTTGTCTTTTAAGTCCGATTGAGTTCATAATTTCTTCTTCCCTGACACGCATCGCGGCGCGTTCTTCCTCGCCGTTCACGTGGTCATATCCAAGCAAGTGCAGTACGCTGTGAACGCACAGATATGCTGCCTCCCGCGCCGCGCTGTGTCCGAATCTCCGAGCCTGAACAGGTATTTTGCCGGCGCACAAGGCGATATCGCCGCCGCCGTTTCCGTCCGGAAACGATAAAACATCCGTAACGCGGTCGGTATCGCGAAACTCGCGGTTCAGCCGCCGTATCTCGCCGCGTCCGCATATCAGAACGCTGACGTGTCCGTCCGAATGTTCCGCGTTCAGGGCGGCGCGTACCGCGCTTCGTATTACCCGGTATGGCACAGGTCTCTTTATGCCTCGTGACCGGCTGATTTCTATATCTTGTTTACTCATTACTGTTCACAGATATCCCTTTCCGCTGTCACTTGCCTTGGCTGCGCTTTTCATACGCGGCAATTATCAACTGAACAAGCGGGTGGCGCACGACATCCGCTCCGGTCAGATTAACTATGCCGATTCCGGGTACGCCTTTAAGCACTTTGGACGCATCCTTAAGTCCGGACACCTTGTCCGGAGGCAGGTCAATTTGAGTAACGTCGCCGGTAATCACCGCTTTGCTGTTCGCGCCGAGCCTTGTCAGGAACATCTTCATCTGCTCACGGCTTGTATTCTGCGCCTCGTCAAGGATTATGAAGCTGTCATCAAGAGTTCTGCCGCGCATATACGCAAGCGGAGCAACCTCAATATAACCTTTATCCAGATATTTTTGGTAGTTTTCCGCGCCGAACATATCAAACAGCGCGTCATACAGGGGACGCAGATACGGATCTACTTTACTCTGTAAATCTCCCGGCAGGAACCCCAGCCGCTCTCCCGCTTCCACAGCCGGACGCGTCAATATGATGCGGTTGATTTTTTTAGCGCGAAACGCGGTTACCGCCGAGGCGACAGCCAGGTAGGTTTTCCCCGTCCCGGCGGGTCCGACAGCAAGCGTTATCGTCTCGCGCTGAATCGTCTCCGCATACTTCTTCTGCCCGAGCGTCTTTGCCTTAATCGGCTTACCCTTAGCGGTTACGCAAACCACATCGCCGTTAATGAAGTCGGTAATCTTGTCGCGGTCGCCGGACTTCGCCAATCCGGCAATGTATTTGGTTTCAGCGGCGGTGATCACGCTTCCGCGCACCGCTATGCTCATCAAACTCTCAATAACGCTAACGGCGGCGTTTACGTCTTCCGCCTCGCCGATTACACGCAGGGTGGAGTCTCGGTCAAATACTTTTACGCTGAATTCGCTTTCGATTACCCTGAGATTTTCGTCGAGCGAGCCGAAAACGTCCGCTAACGTTTCCATTCGCTCCGTGCTGATTATTTTCTCTGTCATTCGTAGGTTTTTATACTCCTTATTACGGTTACTGTTCCGCCGCTGACTACTGTCTTGTACGCTTCCTCAATTACCTCTCCGTCAAATCGGTCGGATAATCTTGCCTTGAGCATCGCGGCGGCCTTCTCCGAGTCTAATGTGCCGACTTCCTCAATCCACGGACGCATACGCCGAGTCCTCCACTCAAACGGGAACGCATATCCAAACAGCGTCAAACGGCGCCTTTCTTCTATTATATCACAACTATGCCTGTAATTACCAGTACTAAAATAAAAATTTATTCTTAATTTTCCTATCATCAAGGCATTCTGCGTTATTTCCGCTCCGGTAAAGCGTTTAGAAGCGTATTTCAGCGGCATAGACGCCGATAACTGTAAGTAAACCGCTTCTGATCGTTCGAGTAACAAATTCCCTTTCGGCGGGGGCAGAACGCGCTCGTGTACGATCACTTCCGCCTTGCTTCCGCGTATATTAACCGCCATAAACGACAGATCATCAATACGGCTCAAAACCATATCGGACAACATTCGCGTATCAATTTCCGGTCCGAATATTCCTTGTCGAAAACCACATTCGTCAAGGACGCTCAGAATCTTATTCGTGCTTATACGCTCATTGCCGACTACTTCAATATCCCATATAAACTGAGACGCGATAAACACCGCCGCTATGATGAACATAGGCGCGACCCATAGCGCATAACGGCGGCGGAATCGCTTGACGATGACACTCGAGCCGCGTTCCCGCACAACCTCGCACTCCATACCCGCGCGGTCGGCAAGTTTCCAAACCGCTTTCCCGTTGGAACGCAGCGCGATAAAGCGCATTTCCTGCTCGCTGACTCGCTTCGCGGCGCGGGTAGGTATGTTATTATCCGCGCATATGTTAAGCATTCTCTCCGGACGCTTGCCGCGAACAATAAGTTCACACTCCGAACGTAACAGTCTCAATCACCCCCGCTATTGTCAATGACTCGGAGTTCATCGACTTGATTGTCAAGCTCTTGCCTGTAATCCGTATAGTGCCGCTGCCGCCCGCCGCGCCGGAGCTTGCTACTGTAACGATTTCAGGCTCATACTCCAAAACGCCGTTATGGTATTCGACACAAACCTCCGCGCGCCCGACAACAGTAACAATGGAGTGTCCTAATGCGGCGGACGCCGATGCGCTGTTCAGCGCGTCGGTGAACACATTCTTTTTAAGGGCAGACAAATTATTTTTCATATCGAATTCTTATGCAACTTTGCTTGTTTTCTTGCATAAGAATTCAGATATGAGAAATAAATTTTTTGACTGGGCTGCTATGCTTGGTCTGGCGGCGGCGCTGGTATCGCTGGCTGTGTTCCCGCGGGAATCTGTTGCGGCGGGGAAAAGCGGCGTTCAAATTTGCCTTGATGTTATTGTACCCTCGCTTATGCCGTTCTTTGTGCTTTCGTCGCTTGTGGTGGAACTCGGCATCGCGGATAAGCTCGGGCGGCTATTCGCGCCGATTACTCGCAAGCTGTTTAATGTCAGCGGAATCTGCTCCGCCGCGTTTGTACTCGGACTCATCGGCGGGTATCCTGTCGGCGCGAAAACCGCCATACAGCTCTACAAATCAGGGCAGATAAGCAAAGCGGAAACTGAACGGTTGCTGAGTTTCTGTAACAACTCCGGACCGGCGTTTATACTCGGTGTAGTCGGCGCCAGAGTATTCGGCAGCGGCGGGATAGGGATTCTGTTGTGCCTTGCCCACGCTTCCGCAAGCGTATTCATCGGAATTTTATTTCGCAATTGGGGCAAGGGTAAAATCCGCGGACGGCAATTCGCCGCGCAACGCGATCCCGATTCTGAATCCGCGCCGGTTCGCTTTTCCTCCGCGTTTATAACATCGGTCAAATTCTCTGTACGGTCCGTACTGAACATATGCGGGTTTGTGATTTTCTTCACCGTATTCATCAGACTGCTGTTCCTATCCGGCGTGATTCCCAACGCCGCGCAGGTTATCTCCTCAATTACCGGAGCAAGCGTTACGCAGGTTCAGAACTTGATAATCGGGTTCATTGAACTGACAGGCGGAGTAAACGCGCTCGGTACTACGCTCGCGGAACGCGGCGGGTCTGTCAAAATGGCGGCGTTTATGCTCGGTTGGGCGGGTCTGAGCATACATTGTCAGGCACTTTCTTTTATCGCGGACAGCGGTATTCGCGGCTTTACATATATCGCGGGCAAATTTCTGCACGGATTACTCTCCGCCGGAATAGTCGCGGTTCTGTTCAAATTCCTGCCGTTTCGCGAGCCTGCGGCGGCGTACTATACGCAGCAGATAAGCGGAATAGCAACGCTTGGGTTTAACAGGGCTGTTTTACTGTCAACTTTGTGCTGTCTTGCCATATTCTTGATTGCGTGGATTACCGCGCAACGCAAACGGGGTTGAAATTAAGCCAGTCCGCGCTTATCATAGTGTACTCTACGCCGTTAAAAATGCCCTCGAATGCCGAACGATGTCCCGCGCCGTGGATGTGTCCGTAATAACAACGCTCAACCTCGTATTGCTCAAACAGCGAAATTATCTCGCGGCATTCATAGTTTCTGTACAACGGAGGGTAGTGAAGAAACACGTATTTTCTCAGTCCGTCCGCCGATTTCAGCGACGCTTCCAAACGGAGCAGTTCCCGCGCGAATATCTTGCGGTCTTCGTCGGAACCCTTTTCCTCCTCAAAAAACCAGCCGCGAGTGCCGCATAACCCGATTCCGTTGTACTCAAAGTGATTATTGTGCAGGAACTCAATAGAGTTAATACCGTTTGACGCGAGAAATCTCGTGTTCTTCCCAACGGTCTCCCACCAATAATCGTGGTTCCCTTTTAAGACAATCTTCCTGCCCGGAAATGAGTTAACAAACTGAAAATCCGGAAGCGTCTCCGGCAGACGCATAGCCCAACTCAAGTCTCCGGCAAGCACACAAATGTCGTCAGGCTGAAGTATGCTCAGTCCGACTCTGAGTTTGTCTACGTATCCTTCCCACGCTCCGCCGAATATGTCCATTGACTTAGGCGAACCGAACGGAAGATGCAGGTCGCCTATCGCGTATACTGCCATACGTACTCCCGAACTTCATCCTTTTCAATCGTATCCGTGAAGCGTACCGCTTTATCCGCGAGTTCGGCAAGCGGTTCCGGAATCAAGGTTCCGGTGAGCTTACTAAGCCGCTCGAACCGCATTGGCACATCGTCCGGGCAGTCTTCACCGAACGCGTCCAGAACGGTTTCGCAGAATTTATACGCGCTCGCGGCAGATACCGCCACAGTATGCCCGTCAAGCTCCGTATCCCGGCGAATGTCATTCAAAACTCCCAATCCAACTGCCGTGTGAGGGTCAACAAGATACCCGTATTCGCGAAAAGTGTCTTTGATTGTGGTCTTTGTACGCTCATCGTCATTATAACCGCCGATAAACGTACCGCCAATCGCGGCGCGGATGTTCTCGTCAACTTCGTATTTGCCGCTTTTATTCAGCTTTGCCATAAGCTCTTTGATAAGATTCCCATCGCGCCCTCCTGTGAAGTACAGAAGACGCTCTAAATTGCTGCTTATCAGAATATCCATTGAAGGCGACGCGGTAAGCACCAACTCTCTGCGCTTATCGTACACACCTTTCGCGAGGAAGTCCGTCAAAACTTTATTCGAATTGGACGCGCAAATGAGTTTGCCAATCGGAACGCCCATCTCTTTAGCGATATATCCCGCCAAAATGTTTCCGAAATTGCCCGTCGGCACACAAAAATTGACCTTATCCCCGAGCGCGATTTTTCCGCGCCGCGTAAGCGATGTATACGCGTACAAATAGTACACGATTTGCGGAAGCAATCTGCCCCAGTTGATGGAATTCGCGCTGCTGAGGAATTTGCCGGAGCGTTCCAGTTCATCGCGCAGAAGCGCGTCGCCGAAGATCGCCTTAACCGCAGTCTGCGTGTCGTCGAAGTTCCCGTTTACGGAGCAGACACGCACATTTCCGCCCGTCTGAGAAATCATTTGCAGTTTTTGAATGTCGCTTACGCCATCGCGAGGATAGAAAACCAGAATCCGAGTGCCGTCCACATCGGCGAAGCCCTCTAACGCCGCTTTGCCTGTATCACCGGAGGTCGCCGCCAGAATACAAACCTCTTTTGTCTCACCGGTTTTCTTCAGCGAACCCGCCAGTAAGCGCGGCAGATACTGCAACGCCATATCTTTGAACGCGCAAGTAGGACCATGCCAAAGCTCCAATACGGATGTATCTTCATTCAGCGAACGCAGCGGAGCGATTTCCGGCGAGCTGAAATTATCCCCATAGCTTTGCTTTGTGAATTCATATATCTCCTCGTCCGCAAACTCCGGCAGATAAAGTTTTGTGACGCAGAACGCCAAATCGGCATAGCTGAGCGGCACTAATTTAGCCAGTTCCTCTCCGCTGATTGCCGGAAAACTCTCCGGAACGTATAACCCTCCGTCCGGAGCCTGTCCGCGAACAATTGCCTCCGCTCCGCTGACGTGCCGCGTGTTATCTCTCGTGCTGAAATACCTCATTCTTGTGTCCGTGTCCTTTCCAAACTGACAAAATCATTTCGAGGCTATAAGCCTAACCCGATCGTGTACCCGGCTTCCCGCCGCCGCTCCTTAGAGTATACTACCCATTGTGTTGTATGTCAAGCGCTTTTGCCGGGCAGAACGAAAATTAACAGTTGAGAATTAACTCTCAACTGTTAATTGGTAACTTTCGTCAACTATGTTATTACTCCGCTGACGCCCCCAGCGGCGTAAGTTTGCCGAACACCGTTCGGATGACGCTCGATCGGCGAATGTTCAATATACCTCCTCGGAAACTGCGTATAATAAGGCGGACGACCGCCGCTGTATATAGATACCGCAAGGGAGGACAACGAAATCAGGCACAATTTCCGAGGCGGTCTAATCAAGCAGCGCGAGCCAGCGTTCCGCGCCGGATGTGTCTCTTGCGTACTCGTGACTGTTCGCCGCTTCCATAATGCCGTAATACGCCCAATGCTCGGCGGTCAGGTCTGTGAAACTCGTAATCTCGTCCGAAGTGTCAACGAACTCGCGATCGCATACGCGCTCCGATATCCGATTGATTATCGTGACCGCTTCGGCGCGGGTGATCGGACTGTCGGGCAGGAAGCTCCCGTCCGGGTAGCCCGTAACCCAACCTCGCGACGCCGCCGCGGCGATGCTGCCGACCGCCCAATGATCATCAGGTATGTCCGGGAAGTTCGCCCCGACCCCGAACGCGTCCGCGCCGCCGAACCGTACCGCAACGGCGGCGAATTCCGCTCGCGTGATTGCCGCGTTCGGTCGAAAACTTCCGTCAGGGTAGCCCGTGATAATGTCGAAGCCGCGCATATACTCGACCGCCTCGGCGTACCACTCGCCGATCTCGACGTCGCTGAACGCGGGAAGCGCGGTCGTGTCGGCGGACGCCGCAGTCATCAGGCGCGAGAGCATCACAACGGCCTCGGCGCGGGTAATGGCGCCGTCGGGCAAAAAACTGCCGTCGGGATACCCGTTTATGTACGCCAAATGCTCCGCGCCGACATCCGCCGGTTCCGGCTCGGGCGTCTCCGAAGGTTCGGGCGACGCTCCCGCGCCGCCGCCGCCTCCTCCGCCTCCGCCGCCGCCGGAAGTGCCGCCGCCGGTACTCTCGAACTCAGCGCGTATTATATGGTCAGACGAAACGTTGTCGAACGCGTAACTCGTGACCGCGCCGACGCCTATGCCGTCTACCATCACGTCCGAAATCCGGTACCCGCTGTTCGCGCTTACCGTAAACCCGACATCCGCGCCGCTCTCCGCTTCCACCGCGCCCGACGGCGTTATGCTGCCGCCCGTGCCGGCGGACGCCGTTACGGTGTAGATGTTCACAACCCGCCACAGCGGTATGTCTATCCGGCGAAACAGATCTTCCGCGCCCTCGTCGTACACAAAGCCCTGATACTCGCCGTTACTGTATATCTCAGCGTCGAAAATGTCCTCGGAAACCGCCGCCAGCGCCGTTTCGCCGTAATCCAGCTTGCTGAACACGCTCGCCGCGTTCGAGTCCGTCATACCCGTTATGTTGAACTCATATTCCGCTATCAGCTGCTTTTCCGTCCGCGCGTCAATCGGTCCGTTCGTCGTGCTGCCGTCGTTGGCTATCCACGTAAACGCGTGGTACCCGACCGCCGTGTCGCTTTGCGTCAGAGTACCGAACACCGGCACCGCGGGCTCGAACGCCGCAAACTCGACCTTGCCCGTGTCGTACCGTATGCCGAAGCTGCCGGCTTGCGCCTCCGCGCCGTACAAATACAACTTCGCGTAGATTTTGCCGCCGCGCGCGCGCGCCGTCATCTCGTAGTATACGTCCGGAGCCGAACTTCCCGCC
>JAITKN010000088.1 GCA_031278415.1 Oscillospiraceae bacterium | reverse complement strand
ACTTCTCTGAATGTCTCAGAGACTTCTCTGAATGTCTCAGAGACTTCTCTGAATGTTTCAGAGACTTCTCTGAATGTCTCAGAGTGTCCTCTGAATGTCTCAGAGTGTCCTCTGAATGTTTCAGAGTGTCCTCTGAATGTTTCAGAGTGTCCTCTGAAAGTCTCAGAGTGTCCTCTGAAAGTCTCAGAGTGTCCTCTGAAAGTCTCAGAGTGTCCTCTGAAAGTCTCAGAGTATCCTCTCGTCAACGCTCAGGAGGCGTTCTGAACGTCGAGAGGGTCGAACGAAAGATGGTCTATGAAAATATCGTTGAAGTCCGGATTCGCGGACAGTTCAAGGTATTCCATTTTTTCGGCAAGACGTTTCGCGCGTTCGTATTCGTCGATGTTCAGCGCGGCGAGTTTAGCGCCTTGTCCGGCGGCGTTTCCTATCGCGTGTACAAGTTCGAGCGGCAGGGGCGGGATAAGCCCTATTCCGCGCGCGCTTGCCGGATTCATATAGCTGCCGAACGCTCCCGCGATAAGGATACGCTTAATGTCGCGCTCCTGAACGTTAAGGCGGTTGCGAAGCATCTCGATTCCCGCCGCCATAGCACCCTTAGCCAGCTGAAGTTGGCGAATATCCTTTGCCGTAACGGACACGCCCGGCGCGATTTCAAACGCGTCTCCGTCGAGTTTGCCCGTTTCGTCGACCAATCCGGTGCGTACAAGCTCCGAAAGGACGTCTATTAATCCGCTTCCGCAAACGCCTATCGCGGGACCGCCGCCAATGACCGTATAATCGACGGTGATTTTGCCGTCGGGACTTTTTGTAAGTTCCGCGTGGTCAATCGCTCCGTCGGCGCCGCGCATACCCTGACTTATCATAGCGCCCTCGAAGGCGGGTCCGGCCGCGGTCGAACAGGTTACAAGCCTGTTACGATCGCCGAGTACCATTTCGCCGTTCGTTCCGATGTCGATAAGCAGCGTAAGTTCGTCCGCGCTGTCCATAGCGGCAGCCAGAGCGGCTCCGACAGTGTCGCCGCCGACAAATCCCGCCATATTGGGAAACATTTTAACAACGGCATTCGGACAGATACCATCGAATCCGCAATCTGCCGCGGCAAGGGTTCTGGCGTCCGTCTCCTTGGCGTGATATGGAGCGAACGCCAGCGTTTCGGTAGTCAGGCCGCGGAACAAGTGGTGCATTGTGGTATTGCCTACGATAGTAATCAGCGCGATTTCGTCCGCGGCGATATTCGCGGAAGCGGCGCATTGTCGGGCGAGATTTACCATTGCGCCGCGAATGTCGTTCGTCAGCGCGTCTACGCCGTGTTCCAGAGAGTAGTTAATCCTCGCGATTACATCTCCGCCGTACTTTGTCTGAGGGTTGAGCGCGCTTGCGGTACATAGTTCCGCTCCGGTTCGAAGATCAAGCAAGTAACTCGCAACGGTCGTAGTGCCTATGTCATATGCCATAGCGTATTTGCCGGTTGTTCCCGGATTGAGTGTAACGGCACGCGAGATTCCTCCGATTAAAATGCGGTGTCCTGAAACGTTTCCCGATAGGTCGGCGGTGAGGTCCGTGTGAACTTCCGTTTGACAGGCAAGGACTTCGCGAGTAACGCCGTTCTCGTAGATTGTCACCTTGCATTTTTCGCAAACGCCGCGTCCGCCGCAGGGTTGGTCGATAAGCAGTCCCGCGGCGATAGCCGCCTGAGCGATAGTAGTACCGTCCTCAACAGCAATAGTCTTGCCGCTCGGTTTGAATTTAATGTTAATCATATTTGCGCCGTTACTCCTTGATATAGCGTAGTGTTATTTGAACAGGAAACACGAGACATAGGTCAGTGTATTTTTCCCGTAGTAGTATGTAATATTATTTTTTGCGCACTCTTCTGCAATAAGCATACCATATGCTTCCATAGAGCTTTGCTGCGCATCGGGGAAACGGCATAACTCATCGGGATATGTACACTTCTGACACTTGCTGCAGCCTCCCGCGCCAAGCGCAAACATATCGACGCCCTCAAACGTATTACGCAGCAACTTATAGCAATCGCGGAAATGTTCGGCGTGTTTTACGGCGGCTTCCATCATTCCTTCGCCGTCAAATTCGTCTTCTAACTCACCCGTAGTCTGAACAATAACGCCGCGGGCATATTTATGCAAACGCTCTGAACACTCTTCGATCGTGCCGCACGCGGGCGGACAGACCCAGCTTGTGCCGTATGCCTTACACGCTTCACACATCTCGCGAACTTGCGTTTTGCAGTCTATCAGCGCCGGATCAAACGGAGCGGCATGGGTAAAACCACTACTCAATGCCATACGGATAATTTGTTCGGTATTCATATTGTTCCTCCTGTTATCATCTTCTGACCCTTAACCACTATCATTGTATGTCATTATAACGCATTTGCGGCGAAGTGTCAATCTATTTTGCGGAATCTTGACAGTCTGTATTCCGTAAGCGTCAAATAGCGGGACGCCTATCATCTTTAGGTTTGGTATTTCATCAACTCTGTTTGCGAGTATCGCCATATAAAACACGCGGTTCTTAAATGTGTGGACAAAGCGGGCACAGTACGATATAATAATGGTATGAAAAAAGCTAACGAAGTGTCAGGGCGCAAGTGTCCGTACTGTAACGAGGCGGAAAATCAGGTAAGAGCGGGAAAGAATCGTTCGGGAACGCAGCGGTGCTTTTGCAATAAGTGTAAAAAATACTACACCTACGCCCCGAAAACGCGAGAAATCCCGGAAGAAATCCGTGAACAAGCCATCAAGACCTACTATGCAGGCGCGAGCGGACGCGGTGTGGGCAAGATTTTCGGATTCAGCAAGGCGAACGTGTACAATTGGATTAGAAAAAGCGGCAAAAATCCTTAAACCCGATCGCTCGGATTTAGAACTCGGTGAGATGGTATTGGTTCATAGCGCGGAAACTGCGCGGCTGATGGCATTTATGGTCAGGGTAAAATTTGCTGTTGACAAGAACAATAGAGAGGCGTATAATCAGATAAAAGGTTCAGAAAGTTCAGAGAGGAAATTCTTATGGATGAAATTTTGATTAGCGGCAAAACATTACCCGAAGCATATCACTCTGCCTTAGTCGCTTTGAGTGAGAGCGGCAAAGAGGTTCCTTGTCCGGACTATGGCACTAATCAGAAGGAAATCTCACTGACTATGATCATAAGCGACTCCCTTGGGGAACCGCTTATCAGCAGATTGTTTCCGGGCGGTCATCGGGCTTTGGAGCAATACCGGCAAGAGATATTGTTCGGGATTCTCGATTTTGAGGTTGCCCGCGGCAACTGGCACTATACCTATCACGATCGCATCGCGGCGCAAATCCCGCAGGTGATTCAGGAGCTTAGGCGTAACCCATACTCGCGCAGAGCGGTAATTGACGCGCGGCGAATAGACGACGACTGGGCGCACGACTCGCCCGCGTGCTTACAGCATCTGCAATACTTTATCCGCGGCGGGAAACTTCACAGCCGAATCCTGTTCCGCAGTAATGACGCGGTTAAAGCAACATTTATGAACGCGTTCGCGCTGATTATGCTCCAGAGCGAAATCGCGGGAGAACTCGGCGTTGGCGTAGGTTCTTACTCGCACCGTGCCAATAGCTTTCACGTGTATCAGAAAGATTTCGACACATTAGACGTGTATTGCCGTAAAATAAAAACCATGAGCCTCTCCTCTCTTACATACGAGTATGAGGGCGATTGGAAAATTCTTATGGAAGAAGAACAGCCCTCAATAGCGGCTATGACAGAGGAATTGCGTAACCGGTGACGATGAAACGCTTGGAAATTGTCGGGTAGAGATTCTGTGAAAAATCAAGTGAGATACGCAATGAGCCGCTCAGATTTTTTCAAGGAGAGATTTGAAGGGCGAGAGGGCGCTTTTACGACAGCGGACGACTTGAGGCGTGAGGGCTTGCGGTGGCTGTGCGTCAGTCCGGACGAGGTTTCCAGGATTGTCACGCTTCACACATCGGGCAGTTCCGGCACGGATAAGCGTATCTACTTCACCGAGGACGATTTGGAGCTTACGGTTCGTTTCTTCGCTCGCGGAATGAAACCGGTTGTGGCGGCAGGGGAGCGGCTGATTACGCTGTTTCCGAACACCGTACCGAACAGCGTAGGCGATCTGCTAAGCCGTGCGGTTCGGCGAAATGGTGTGGAAATAACCGACGACCCGATCAAAGCGGATTGCGCGGTTGGCTCGCCCGGTCAGATACTTGCGCTTCCGCAAACCGGCTTGAAATCGGTTTTGCTGAGCGCGGAGTACGTCTCGGAATCGGCGCGGAACGCGATTCGCGAAAAATTCGGCTGCGAAATCTTTGAACACTACGGGCTGACAGAATCGGGGTTCGGGTTTGCCGTAAGCCCCGCCCCGAATGTAGATTACTATGAAGTTCGCAGCGAGGATATTTACGTTGAGATAATCGACCCCGTGACGCTAGAGAATCTGCCTGACGGCGAAGTCGGAGAAATTGTATTCTCGACACTGAACAGACAGGCAATGCCGTTCGTTCGGTATCGCACCGGCGATACCGCTGCCTTGCTCGGCAAATCAGACAGCGGAAGAGATCTGTTGAGCAGGGTCGGCGACAGGGGAATCGCAAAAAAAACGCGAATATAGCCGCTTGCAATCGCGGACATTCGCAAGCGGCTTAGGAGTCATACGCCTTACAATGAAAGCACCGAGTTGTCCGCAGCATAGTTTACGCGGAAGGCTTCCACGGACACGCGGAACCGATACATTCGCGGTTACGGGCGCTGAACTCGCAAACTATTTGCGGTTGGGAAAGTTCCGCGATTCCGCGCTCACGCAAGAACGCGACAGTTTCGCGTAACGCGATGCCGAGGTTTCGCTTACAGCAGCGTATATCGCTGACTTCCGCTATAGCGATGAGGCATTCGGCGGTCAGCATATTACAGAGTTTGCCGCCGCGAAGCGGTGTCGCGCCCAGTATAGCGCTCAGGAACACTCCCGCGCCGACCGCCGCGCCGCATGCGCCCCAATAGCCGCAAACGCCGCCGGGAATCCGGTTGCTCCGCTTTTCTATTATGTCCAGCAGTACCGGCAAATCTTCACGTTTGTCTTCGGCATTGCAATATGCCGCGGCAAGCGCAAATCCTACAATTGAGTGATGTTCCGGACCGTGCGTTTGAACTGACGGGACGCGCATTATGCTAAGCGCGATTTCCCACGGATCTGAGCTGACCGAGCGCATAGACAGTTCCCGCGCAACCGAAACCGCTCCGCCGCTGTGACACGCATCGCAGACGAAGTGTCCGCGCGCGCAAGCAACCTCCGTTTCGCGAACTGTTCCGCAGAGAGAACACCGCATTCGGCGGGAAGACTTATGATACCTGAGCGGCGCGCCGCAAATCAGACAGCCGCGGGATTTTGCAGTTTCCATATGTCTTTCTCCATACACACGTTCAGGCCGCAACACCCGGCAGGTTCAAGGTTATAGCGTTCGTAAAGTTCCCCGAACAGATCAATGACGCGTCGATAGTAGTCAAGTTCCGGAGCGGACATACTGCCCATAACGGGTCGTCCCATAGGCATCCATACGGAGGCACCGGGAATAATGCCGCGCTCAGCCAGATAGCTTGCGCCCTCTTTAAGAGACTCAAACGGTTCCAGACCTATGATAAAGTTACTGAACGCGGTTCCCGCCCCGAACTTGCCGGCGACGTATTCCAAGACATCAAGGTGGCGTTGTCGGGTAGTGTACTCGATTTTGCCCGGAGTAATCCGCCGAGCGCGGTCAGTATCCCAGACCTCCAAACTGCACGCGATACGTGTCGCGCCGAGCGCAAAATACTCATCTGTAAGCGCAATGTCAGCAGGCGGAGTTATGTACAGCAAAACCTCTTCAAACTGAGTGGAATAAAGCTCTTTCAGGTAGCCTATGATATGCTCCGCTTCACGCTTCCCGTTGAATGTACTGCCGCCGGTGATTTGAACCGCGCTTACTCCGCAGTTGTTAACGGCATAACGGGCAATCTCTCCGGCATCCTTAGCCGGGACAACCGGCGGCATAGGTTTGGACTTTGACGCCAACGCGCTGAACTCCGCTCCCGAGAAGCAAAATTCGCACGGCTTGCCGCTCGCGGCAAATTCACATGCCCACAGACACTGAAAACTCACCCAGTCCAAACCCTGCAAAACCGCGTTGCCCATAAACGGAAGCCCGGACGTCGTTTTGCGCAAGTAAAAATCCGTGTACTCCGGAAATGTCACGAATGTGATAAACTCCTTGTTGTGACACAGCGCCGCCTTGCCATCCAACATTTTCAGGCTGAACGGAGTGCCAAGCTCTGAAGCGTAGCGCAACAGTTTCAAGTTGTTCCACGACAACATTCCGGACAGATAGCGCAGATGAAATTTGACATCCGTAAGCTGTACAATTGTGCCGCACGGAAGTATCATACAGTTGCAAGCAAGCGGATTTATATTCAAGCGGAAACGTGACCCCAATTCGCGGTAAACGTTCTTATCCGCAGCGACACCGCAGCTGACCAGCAGACATTTAAGCTCTACACCGCTTAGTGTTTGTCCGTTGATTTTGTAAGTCGTCATAATAATCGGCGGCGGACGCGTTACTCTATGGTATAGCCGCCCCTGATGAGCACTTTAGCGCTATCAGAAGCGCGGAATCCGTTGCCCTCTATTGTTACGGCATAGAGATGATTCTTCGTAAGCGCGGAACCATTGTCAATAGTCTTGCCGTCCGTGCTGTCTACAAGACCCGGACTGCTGTCCGCGGCGCAAACGACACTTCCAACGCGGGCGATAATCTCCGCGCCGGCCGAGCAGCGCACTCGTTGCCCCGCTGAAACTGATACGACCTCGAATACAGAACTTCCGGAACCTCCGGTATGTCCGTCTAATTGAGCCTCCAACTCCGCGAGTTTAGCATCCAGCGTGTCCTTTGCCTCCGCTTTCAGCGCGGGCGTAACCACGTCGTTCAGGTAACTGAGCGTGACCAGCGGATCGCTTTCAGACCCGTAATTTCCCGCCGCGCTCGCGGCTATTACGACCATGACCGCAATCAGAGCGATAGGGGTAAGTATGTGTTTCAATTTGCGTTTTATCATTTTGTATAAATCGCCTTTCCGCGAAAGGTACCAACGGGGTTATCAGACTGTTCCGAAGTTGGCGGCTTTCGTCTTAATAGTTGTGTTTGTTGTATGGTTTGTGCTATAATTGATGTTGACGTCCAAACTTTTAATCCTCGTTTCGAAGCCATTCTACAACATTCCCTGAGATTTGTCAAGATCTTTACAGATAAATCGCGCGGCAGCATATTTGACACACGAACAATTTGACACACGAACATACAACACAAATAAATAGTTGAAAAAAACGCTTGACACCGCCAGTCCGCCGTGGTACAATGCAAATACAAAAATTTTTGCACACAAAGGAGATTACCCCAAATGGTAAAATTTAACAATAAATTTACCCCCCCCCCCCCAGATTTTCGTCATTTAACGTAAAATTATACCGATTTATTACGCTCGCGATTGCAACCGCGCTCCTGATAACCCTCGCGCCGAGTTTTACCCTCAACCTGACGGCAAAGGCGGAGACAGGCGATATAGCGATTGACGAAGCCAATTTCCCGGACGAGGCTTTTCGGACTTACGTTCAAACCTTTGATACAACCGATGATGATGTTCTGACAACGGAAGAAATCGCGGCGGTTACAACAATAGGTGTTAGTTCAAAATCCATCGCTTCCCTGCAAGGAATTGAACATTTTACCGCGCTTACATCTTTGAATTGCTACGGCAATCAGCTGACAAAATTGGACGTGTCAAATAATACCAAGCTTACAGGTTTGAATTGCTACAGGAATAGCCTGACAGAGTTGGACGTGTCTGGTTGTATCGCACTTAAATATGTGTATTGCCAAATCAATCAGCTGACAACGTTGGACGTGTCAAAAAATACCGCGCTTACAACTTTGTATTGCGGCAGCAATAAACTGAAGACGTTGGAGTTGCCTAATTCTGACGCGCTTACAAGGTTGGAGTGCGACAACAATCAGCTGACAGCGTTGGATGTGTCCGGTTATACCGAGCTTACAGACTTGCGGTGCTACAGCAATCTGCTGACAGCGTTGGTGCTGCCCGCTTCTGACACGCTTACATCTTTGTATTGCTACAGCAATCAGCTGACAGCGTTGGATGTGTCAAAATATACCAAGCTTATAACTTTGTATTGCGGCAGCAATCAGCTGACAGCGTTGGACGTGTCAGAAAATCTTGCGCTTATAAATTTGCATTGTTACGACAATCAGCTGACAAAGTTGGATGTGTCAAAAAATCTTGCGCTTATAAATTTGTATTGCTACAGCAATCTGCTGACAGCGTTGGATGTGTCAAAAAATCTTGCGCTTATAAATTTGTATTGTTACGACAATCAGCTGACAAAGTTGGATGTGTCCAATTGTGCCGCGCTTAGGTATTTGCATTGCTACAACAATAAATTGGAGACGCTGAAGCTGCCCAATTCTGACACGCTTACAACTTTGGATTGCCACAGCAATCAGCTGACAAAGTTGGATGTGTCAACAAATACCAAGCTTGAATATTTGTATTGCGAGAGCAATCGATTGACATATGTAAATTTGTCAGGCTTTTCCTCAACGAAATTGACCACATTGTCTCTTGGGACTCAATCCGTGCCGGTTACGCTGATGGGCGGCGGCACTAACCCATACTCAGCGACAATCAGAATAGATGCGCTTACAAGCGACACATCGGGAGCGGAGTATACGTCGCCCGTCGAAGGCAAAACAGAGGGAATACTCAAGGTTACCGGCACCTCAATAGAAGAGTTGAGTTTCAGTACGTCCACCGGATTGCAAGACACAGATGCTAACGTAACCGGCGTACTGAAATTGAAATATCTGCTCGACTCCGACGGAGATGGTTTCCCGGACGATTGGGAGGATGCTTACGGCTACAATCCGGAGGATGAAAATTCCCCTGTTCGCGACGCTGACGACGACAACGACGGGTTGACCAACGCGGAAGAATACGAACGCGGCACCGACCCGAACAATTCCGACTCCGACGACGACGGAATTACGGATGGTGACGAAGTCAACAAGTATGACACCAATCCGAAAAATCCCGACTCCGACGGCGACGGATTTAGCGATGGTTGGGAGGTCGAACACGAATACAACCCGCTTAACGACAGCGACATTAACCCCGGCGCTGACGACGATGACGATGGTTTGACCAACGAGGAAGAATACGAACTCGGCACCGACCCGAAGAATCCCGACTCCGACAACGACGGATTCAGCGACGGTTGGGAGGTCGAGAACGAATACAACCCGCTTGACGACAACGACATTAACCCCGACGCTGACGACGACAACGACGGGTTGACCAATCTGGAAGAATACGAACGCGGCACCGACCCGAAGAATTCCGACTCCGACAACGACGGAATTACGGATGGTGACGAAGTCAACAAGTATGGCA
>JAITKN010000010.1 GCA_031278415.1 Oscillospiraceae bacterium | reverse complement strand
CCCTCGCCCGCGTTTACCGTCAGGTTCAGGGCGAGGCTCGGCGCGAGTGTCAGCAGGAGCGCGGTCGCAATCGTGAGCGTAATAATTCGGCGCAATTTTACGATAAATGACAATTTTTGAGGGGGGGGGTGTAAATTTATTGTTAAATTTTACCATTTGGGGTAATCTCCTTTACGTTCGGAAGTTTTCGTGCTTTTATTGTATCACGCGGGAACTTCGGTGTCAAGCATTTTTTTTGAAAAAAGTCGAAATACCTCGCCTATCGTCTTGACTTTGAGGGAGTTAAATTCATAAACTTTACAAGTTTTGTGTACTTATCGGATTTTCTGATTGTTATCGGCGCGTTGAACGGAATGTCAACCGGTTCGCGTCCGTCCACGCTGACGCTTGCGGGTACCTCTCCAATCAGCGTCACGGAAACCTCAGTATCCGCGCTGACAATGTTGAACGGAGCGCGGGACACGATGGGCGTGATCAAGATCTGCTCGCTTGACGCGTCTACGATTTTCCCGCCCGCGTTCAGCGAATACGCCGTACTGCCGGTAGGCGTCGCGACAATCAGCCCGTCGCCATACAGATAGCTGACCAATAACTCGTTTGAAGCGGTATGCGGAGCGGAATATCTGATATTGAGCTTTATCGGGCGTCCGCTATGTCCGCGGTAAATCACAATGTCGTTCAGCGCGGACTCGCCGTTTAATTCGAGCATCATACGGCGATCTACGGCAAACTCCATATTAACGAAGCGCTGAAGTCCATAGGCAATCTCGTCGCGCCCGAATGTACTGAGCGCGCCTACGCCGCCGATGTTAATGCCCATAATCGGGATGTCGCGCTCCGCCGCAAAAGGCGCGATCCGCAGAATGGTACCGTCGCCGCCGAGCGCGATAACGAAGTCCGCATCGGCGCGTTCAAGCTCCTGAACTGTACCGCCCGAGACCGTAACCTCGACCGCGTGAGTCGTCAGATAACTCTTGACGCGCTCCGTAAAGAATCCGTCGCGATCACGAGTATAATTAGTGAAAATAGCCGCTTTCATAGTCTTTGTAAATCCTCCGCGATTGATTCGGCGTCCAGGCGCAGCAGCTTACGCAAATCGGAAATGCTCCCATGCGCAACGAATTCGGTTCCGGCGTTTCGCAGCAGAACTTTTTCAGGCGAGACGCCGAGCCGCGTCAGTTCCGCCAGCAGACGCTCACCAACGCTGCCGTATGCCGCAACGTCCTCAATTACGGCGAGCGAACCGGTAGACTTCACGGATTCGGCTATGTTTTTCAGGGTTTGTGAGTATTCGCCCTTAACGCATATGAGCTGAAAAAACTCAGCCGGCACTCCCGAAAGCGAAATTGCCCTGCGTACGATTTCGGTCATTATCCCGTAGCTTACTACCGTAAGCGATGGCAATCCCGCAATCGGCGGCAGTTCAACGCGGGGTAATTCCCCGCCTCGCGGGTATCGTATGGCAATCGGCCGGCTTGACTGCTCCAGCGCGGCGGTCAGACACTCGCGCAGTTCCGCGAAGTTAGACGGGCAATAAACTTCAATATTGGGAACGGACATCAGAAGCGCCGAATCGTACAGCCCGTGGTGAGTCTCGCCGTCCTCGCCGACAATTCCCGCTCGATCAATTCCAAGCACTACCGGCAGCGACATTACGGCGACATCGTGGATCAGGCTGTCATAAGCGCGTTGGAAAAAAGCGGAATAAACCGCAAATACGGGTCGAATTCCACGCGCCGCCATTCCCGCCGCCATCGTCAGGGAATGAGCCTCCGTAATACCATCGTCGAAGAAGCGTTTCGGAAAGCGCTCGGCAAACGGGGCAAGCCCTGTGCCGTCCGCCATCGCGGCAGTTATCGCAACGATTTTCTCGTTTGTCTCAGCAAGGTCGGTCAGGAGCTTTCCGAAAACGTCGGAAAATGTTTCGCCGGACTGCGCTTCAAGCCCGACTTCCGGGTCGAACGGCGGCACCCCGTGATAGAGATTGGGATCATCTTCGGCAGGAGGGTATCCTTTCCCCTTTTTAGTCAAAACGTGTATAAGAGTCGGCGCGGTTTGCCTCTTCGCCTCATCAAGAAAAAAAGTCAGACGCTTTATGTCGTGACCATCCACCGGTCCGAGGTATCGGAACCCCAGATCCTCAAACAAGTTGGCTCCGGACGGCAGAAGCAGTCGTTTAAGTTTGGTTTTAACGTTGTGCGTCAGTTTGTAAATCCAATTGCCGCCCGGAATTACTTCGCAAAAACTCTTGAACGCTCGTTTGAAATTGTAGTATCCCGGACGCTCTGAAAGCCGCTTTAACATAGGCGCTATCGAACCGACACTTCGGGAAATGCTCATTCCGTTATCATTGAGTATTACCGTAATTTTTACCCCTGACTGCCCCGCGTTGGACAGACCTTCATACGCCAGTCCTCCCGTAAGAGCGCCGTCGCCGATAACGGCGGCAACCTCATACGTTTCGCCGATCAAGTCCCTTGCGCGCGCCATTCCGAGCGCGACGGAAACGCTGTTGGACGCGTGACCCGCTATGAACGCGTCCGCCGGAGACTCGCTCGGCTTCGGAAATCCGGACATACCGCCGAACTCCCGAAGCGTCACGAATTGAGCCTCGCGCCCTGTCAGCATCTTGTGTACATAGGTTTGGTGTCCGACGTCCCAAATTATGCGGTCAACATACGGGTCATAAACCTGATGCAACGCCAACGTAAGCTCAACGATACCGAGGTTGGACGCAAGGTGTCCTCCGGTTTGCGATATGTGTTCAATTAAAAATCCGCGAATTTTATCCATAAAGTTAATGACCAAATCCCTATCGCCTGAATATTCTAACGCTCGCGCACTTGCCGGAGAGTTCGTCCACGGAAAATACCGCCCCCTCTATAACGCAGATCCCTGCGGCGGCGCGGTAGCTGTCCTTCGGCAGTCCGAGGAACATATTCACAGACTGCCGGACGTCCATTCCTATTACGCTGTCCGCGGGTCCGGTCATGCCGAGGTCGGTTACGTACCCGGTTCCGCCGGGAAGAACGCGGGCGTCAGAGGTTTGCACATGAGTGTGTGTTCCCCAAAACGCGCTGACTTTGCCGTCTAAATACCAAGCGAGCGCCTTCTTTTCCGATGTAGCCTCCGCGTGAAAATCCACAAGCGTTATCGTTGAAGTGCCGTCAGCCAGCAAGCGCGAAGCTGTTACGAATGGATTGTCCGGCGAGTAATCCAAATCCTTGCGTCCGATAAGGCAAATAACCCTGACCGAACCGAACGCTCTCTCGACAGTACATTCGCCTACGCCGGGCGCGGCGGCGGCGTAGTTTGCCGGACGAATAATGTTAGCGGTTTCGTCAAGATAATCGCAAATCTCGCGCTTGCTGTAAGCGTGGTTGCCCAGCGTAATGACGTCCGCGCCCGCGTCGAAAACCGCGTCCGCGTCAGTCGAAAACAGTCCGCGCCCTTGCGCGTTCTCCGCGTTTACAACCGTGAACGCGGCGTCGTATTCCCGCTGCAAGGAATACAAATTGCGCGTCAGATATTCCAATCCGTTTTGACCTACAACATCGCCGACAGCAAGTATATTAACCACCGATTTCCACCATCTTTTCAAGCGTGAGACGCGCGCGCCGGCTTTCTTCCGCGTCAAGGACAATGGGTTCGCGCTCGCCGTTGAGACACGCGAGGATATCGTCCGGTCCGGTCTTCTTCATATTCGGACACGTGAACGCGCTTCCGATTGAGCGGACATTTGCGTCCGGCAAGTCACGCTGAAGAATCTGCAAAACGCCGATCTCCGTTCCGATGAGGAAATCGCGGGTTCCCGCGGCGTAAAGATCTTCCGCGCGGCGGATAATTCCGGCGGTCGATCCAAGATAATCCGCGTGTTTGCGCACCTCGGCGCGGCATTCCGGATGTACAAGAGCGGACGCGCCGGGACACGCGGCTTTCGCGTTAACTATATCTTGTTCGCTGATTTTGTGATGTGTGGGACAATATCCGGCGAATAAAATAATATTCTTGTCCGGACATTGCTCCGCGACATAACCGCCGAGGTTCCGGTCAGGAACGAATATTATGTCGCGCTCCGAAGTCCTGTTGACAATCTTCACGGCGGAACCGGATGTACAGCAAACGTCGCTTACCGCCTTAACAGCCGCGGAACTGTTAACATAGCACACGACCGCCGCGTCGGGATGTTCCGCGCGGAGCAGAAGAACGTCGTCCGGCGTTACCATATCCGCCATCGGGCAGCCGGCAAGCGGCGCGGGCAGATATACAGTTTTCCCGGGACTGAGTATCTTTGCGCTCTCCGCCATAAATCGAACCCCGCACAGGATGATTATTTCCGCGTCGGTATCCTTAGCGTATTTGGCAAGCGCAAAGCTGTCCCCGACCTTATCCGCGCACGCCTGAACGTCCAACGACTGATAATAGTGGGCGAGTACAAGCGCGTTTTGCCGCTCGGCAAGCGCTTTGATTTTTTCAATGCTGCTCATAATGTTGACATCTCCGATTACCTCAGGATGCTCACATTATAGCGCAAACCGCGCCGTAAGTCAAGAGCAAATTTGTCGCCGCCGCGGAAATCAATTTTCAAAACCGTCGGGAAGTGATAAGATGAGGCTTGGCTCAGCCGGACACGCAACCGGTTGCGCAAAAATCGGGGGACGCCGTTCTCGGCGTCCCCCGCGTCGGGTGTGAGGTGTTACCCCATATTCTCCAAATACCGTTTCAATATCGTCGCCGCCTCGGCGCGTGTCGCCGTGCCTTGCGGAACCAGCGTCGTCGCGGTGCGTCCGGTGATGAGACCGCGTGATACCGCCCACGCCATCGCGTCACGCGCCCAGTCCGAGATTTGCGGGGCGTCCGTGTACACGGAGATTTGCGGGGCGTCGGGGACGCCGGAGATTTGCGGGGCGTCCGTGTAGCCGGAGATTTGCGGGGCGTCCGTGTAGCCGGAGATTTGCGGGGCGTCGGGGACGCCGCCCCCTACATAGGCGTCGGGTTCCCCGGCGTATCGCCACAGCATCGCCGCGAATTGCTCGCGCGTTATCGCGCCGTCGGGGTTTGTGCCGTCCGTTATGCCGTTCGATATGCCCCATTCGATCGCTTTGCTGTACCATTCTTCGCCGCCCGACGTCTCAACCCCGGACTCTCTCGCGAGGATCGTGATGAGCATCGCCCGCGTGAGCGTCGTCTGCGGCGCGAAGATCGTTTCCGTCACGCCCGACATCAGCCCGCGTGTCCAGACGTATGCCGCGCCGTCGTAGAACCAATCCACACGCGTTACGTCCGCGAACGGAAGGTTCAGCGCCGCTGTCACGCCGCCGTTCGCGTCAATCGTGAGCGTATACCCCGGCTCGACGGCGGTCGCTTTGCCGTCCTTGCCGATTATCGCCGCGCCGTTTTTGCCGCGCGGAATTTCAATCGTTTTTCCGTCGCCGCTGACGGTCGTCCCGCCGGGCACGGATATTTCCG
>JAITKN010000157.1 GCA_031278415.1 Oscillospiraceae bacterium | reverse complement strand
ATACCGCCGCCGATGCCCGCCCCGCCGGGCGTCGTCTCACCCCCGCTGCCTCCATATGCCTCGACCTTGCCGCCGCTAATGGTTATGTTAGTGGTGCCGCCCCAACTGTGGTCGGCGCCGCCGCCGATGCCCGCGCCACCGGCGCCGCCTTTGGCATAAACAACCGTGTTGCTGCCGGAGATCTCAATTGTACCCCCGAAGCCATACTGGCCGCCGCCGATGCCCGCGCCTCTGTCGCCGCCGGTTGCCGTGACAGTACCGCCGGTGATGGTAATCTTGTCCCCTGCGGCCCCCGGGCCGCCGCCGATGCCCGCGCCGCGCTCGCTGCCTTTGGCCGTGACAGTACCGCCGGTAATCGTAATCGTGCCGCCACTCCCTGTTGTGGTACCGCTTTTGGTGCCGCCGCCGATTCCCGCGCCGACCCAGCCTTCAGCCTCTACATTGCCGCCTTTAATTGTAAGGTTGAACTGTGAATTATCCGCGTCGTTTCCGCCGCCGATGCCCGCAGCATACAGCCCGCCGGTCGCTTTGATATTCCCGCTGTTTATTATGATCGTTCCTCCGCCGTGCCCGTCAGCGTCCCCACCAGTACTATTTGAGTTATAACCACCGATTCCGGCGCCTCGCATTATACCGGTGGCTTCAAGCGATCCCGGACCGTTGATGGTAAGCGTCGAACCGGTGGGCGCCTGTAAGCCTGCGCGATAATATCTGCTTCGCAGTTTATTGGTTCCGACCAGGATGAGGTTGACTGTTGCGCCGCTCATGTCGAAGGCGCAAGCAGCCGACACGTTGTATGGTTCGTACAAGTCGATGTCGACGTTGTTCAGCGTGATGGTAGCCGTCACGCCGGAGTTTACCTTGATGGTGTACTGGGTTGTCGTTCCTGTGATCGTATAGTCGCCGTTCGAGTTGATAACGACGTTACCCGAGCTCACGTCATAATTAGCAACCGCCCGCGCCGGCGGCACGGAGATAAGCACAACCGCGAGCAGCAGCGCCGCCGCGCTGACGAGCGTTATCGTTCGTTTGGTCATTCGTTTTGTCATTGAGAAGTCTCCTTGTCCGTGAAAGGATTTCGCCAATGGGGGTACCCCCATTGGCGTCAAGGCGCACGCCTTGACGATGTTTTCTTACCGCTTTGTTCGTTTGTACCGGAATACTAACACAAAAAATGTAATTTGTCAAGCGTTTTCGATGAACGAGACGAATTTTTTTATCACCCCGAGTTCGCATTTACACGGCGACGCGAGGCACGCCGGATCGCAAGCCCCCGTCTTTCGGCGCTGACGCCGATATTTGCGCTTCGGAAATGTACGATTATCGTTCGGAAATAGGTTGACATCTTGCCGCGAATATGGTACACTCGGCAAATGGAGGTATTAAAAGATTATGAAAGTAAAAATTCTCTGCGACAGCACAATGGACATTTCGCCGAAGGTTAAGGAAAAATACGGCATCGGCATAAACCCTCTGACCATAGTACTCGGCGATAAGGCGTACAAAGACGGAGTGGAAATTTCCCCGAAAGAGATCTTTGACTTTGTCGGCGCGGGCAAAGGCACATCAAAAACTACCGCGATAAACATAGAGGAGTACCGCGAGTTTTACTCAAAGCATATTGACGGCGACACGTCGGGAATCGTTCATCTTATTTTAAGCAGTGAGCTTTCCGCCGGGTACTTCAACTCTATGATAGCCGCGGAGGAGTTTGATAACGTATTCCCGATCGACTCTATGAGTCTGTCTACCGGAGGCGGCTGGCTTGCGATTTATGCCGCCGAGTTAGCGGATGAAGGCAGGAGCGCGGCGGAGATTGCGCAAATAATCAAGGCTAAGGCGGCTAACGTAGACGCGAGCTTCGTTGTTGATACCGTTGATTATCTGCGTGCCGGAGGTCGTTGCGGCGGCTTGGCGGCGTTCGGCGCGAATCTGCTGGGCTTACATCCGTGTTTGGAGCTGCGCGGCGGAAAAATCGAGGTCGGCAAGAAGTATCGCGGCAACATAAAAAAAGTTATCAGGCAGTACGTTGAGGAAAAACTCAAAGACGTTCAGGGCATTGATCCGCGCCGCGCGATTGTCTCGCATACGTTCTTCGACGACCCTGAGTTTGTGGAGGAAATTATCGGGCTTGTGGGTACGTATCAGCCGTTTAAGGAGATCCTTAACTGCCCGGCAGGCTGTACAATCAGCAATCATTGCGGGCCGGGAACTCTCGGTGTGCTGTTCTGCATGCGGTAACCATCGCGGGATTGCTGTTTCCCGCGTATTTTCGGCCCTATCGGCGGTATTCCCCTGAGCGTAAAATTTTTTCAAAAAAAAACGCTTGACAAATTATTTCAGGTGTGTTATACTGGCAGGGTTGCTGATTGCGAGCTTACAAAACGGTTGCGCCGGAAGTCGCCCGGCGATTTCCGCGGCAAAAAACAGATTGCGCGATGACGGATAACATCGCGGTAACTTTTTGAGCTTGTTGGCACACCCGAAAGGGTTTATTGAAAATTTAATCACACCAAGCGTACATTAGACCTCCTCGGAAACTGCGTATAATAAGGCGGACGACCGCCGCTGTATATAGATACCGCAGGGGAGGGCAACGAAATTAGGCACAGTTTCCGAGGAGGTCTGTTAAACCGGTACAAAGAAAGGAAAAACATATGTCAAAGAAGATGATTCGCATTAAGCTCAAGGCTTACGACCATCAGCTTATCGACCAAAGCGCGGCGCGTATTGCTGATGTTGCCAAGCGAACGGAATCTAAGGTGAGCGGTCCGATCCCGCTGCCGACCAAAAAGGAAATCGTGACGATTTTGCGCAGCCCGCACAAGCACAAAGACAGCCGTGAGCAATTTGAGCGCAGAACTCACAAAAGACTGCTCGATATTCTCGACCCAACGCAGAAGACCGTAGAGGCGCTTATGAGCCTTGAGCTTCCGGCAGGTGTCGAGATTGAGATAAAATTGTAAGTCGATTTCGCTTGGCGAACTGCCGGAGCGCGGACGCTGTTACGAAAGGTAACTTTAACGGACTGCCCGCGTCCGCGGATTTTCACAAAAGCAAATCGAGTTGCAAAGAAGGTCAAGTTGGCTAACCTGAGCAATCGAATACAGCCAACCAATAACCGAACAGGAGGACACACACGATGGACAAAGGCATCATCGGGAAGAAGGTCGGAATGACACAAATCTACGATGAGACAGGCAAAGTGATCCCCGTAACGATTATCGAAGCCGGTCCCTGCGTTGTTACGCAGAAGAAAACGGCGGAGAAAGATGGTTACAGCGCGTTGCAGTTAGCGTTCGGAGATACGCGGGAACGCAAGCTGAACCGACCGGAACTGGGTCACTTGAAGAAGGCAAACGTAACGGCTAAGAAACACCTTAAAGAATTCCGGCTTAATAACACCGATGGGTTAGAGGTCGGCGCGGAAATCAAGGCGGATACGTTTAAGGAGGGTGATTTCGTGGATGTAACCGGCACAAGCAAAGGACACGGCTACACGGGCGTAATCAAGCGATGGAACGCGCAGCGGACGCCGATGAGCCACGGCGGCGGACCGGTTCACAGGCATGCGGGTTCTATGGGTTCGGGTACGGACCCGTCAAGAATTTTCAAAGGTAAAATCGGCGCGGGACACTGGGGCGTTGAGCAGGTTACGGTTCAGAACCTTGAGGTCGTTAAAGTCGACCCGGAACTTAACCTTATAGCGGTAAGAGGCGCTGTCCCGGGTATTAAAGGAAGCGTAGTTTACCTGAAAAATACCGTTAAGGTTCACAAAGTGAAGCAAGTGCAGCAACAGGGACCGGTGAACGCTCAAAAGGCGTCCGCGAGGAAAAAATAAGAAAGGAGGACCGATGCTCAGACGACTGTGGAAGTTGAAAGTGAGCAGAAAGCAATATGGCTACAGCAAAGAAATACAATATGGCGGGTCAGGAAATCGGAACGGTTCAATTACCCGCGGTGTTCGGAATCGAGCCGAACCAAGCGGTTCTCCACGAAGCGGTTAAGAACCACTTGGCGAATATGCGGCAGGGAACACAAAGCAACCTGACAAGAGCGGAAGTCAGGGGCGGCGGCAAAAAGCCGTGGCGGCAGAAAGGCACAGGACGCGCAAGGACGGGTTCCACGCGCGCGCCGAACTGGACGCACGGCGGTAACGCGTTTGCCAATAAGCCGCGTACCTATCGTTACAGCCTTAACAAGAAGGTCAAACGCTTGGCGCTGTTAAGCGCGCTGAGTCTTTGGGCGGAGCAGGGTAAAGTAATTGTCGTTGACGATCTTAATCTGCCGGAAGTGAAGACTAAGCAGGTGGTTAAATTCCTCAGCGCTATTGGTCAGACCGGAGCGAAACCGCTTTTGGTGACGCCGGAAGTGCGTGAAAACGTGGTACTTAGCGCAAGGAATATCCCCGGCACGGCTACTACGATAGCGACCATTCTCAGCCCGTATGAGATTTTAAGACACGGCGCGTTGATTGTAGACGAGACCGCTTTGAGTAAGATTGAGGAGGTGTATGGGGTATGAACGCATATGACATCCTGCGCGGTCCGGTGGTAACGGAAGCGTCTATGGAAGCGGTGCAGCATAAACGTTATGTTTTCCGCGTAGATAAAAGCGCGAATAAATTTCAGATTAAGGCGGCGGTTGAGAAAGCGTTTCCGGGTACAAAAGTCGGGAAAGTGAACACGATGATTGTGCCGGGGAAGAAGAAGCGTACAGGCGCGTATCCGGCGGGCTATACCGCTGAATGGAAAAAAGCAATCGTAACGTTGAAAAAAGACAGCAAGACAATAGAGTTCTTTGAGGGGATGGTGTAATAATGTCAGTTAAATATTTCAAACCTACGACCCCTTCAAGGCGGCATATGACTGTTGCCGGATTTGACGGCGTTGATAAACGCGCTAAGCCGGAAAGGAGCCTGACAGAGACGCTCAAAAAGCATGCCGGGCGCAATAGCTATGGTCGCATCACAGTACGCCACCACGGCGGCGGAAACCGCAGGAAGTATCGTGTTATCGACTTCAAACGCGATAAGCTGAATGTGGACGGAACGGTGCTTCGCTTGGAGTACGATCCGAACCGCAGCGCGTATATCGCGCTGATTGAGTACGCGGACGGAGAGAAACGCTACATTCTTGCGCCGGTCGGCTTGAAAGCGGGAGATAAAATCATCAGCGGCGAGGGCGCGGATATTAAACCCGGAAACGCGCTGCCGATAGAAAAGATTCCGGTCGGTACGGTAATTCACAATATTGAGTTGTACCCCGGCAGAGGCGGACAGTTAGCTCGCGGTGCCGGTGTTTCGGCGCAGTTAATGGCTAAAGAGGGCAAAATGGCTCAGGTTCGTCTGCCGAGCGGTGAAACTCGTTACATCCGTATGAACTGTAAAGCGACGATCGGGCAGGTAGGCAACGTTGAGCACGAGAATATCAGCATTGGCAAGGCGGGACGCAAGCGCCATATGGGATGGAGACCGACCGTGCGCGGTTCTGTTATGAACCCGGTAGACCACCCGCACGGCGGCGGCGAGGGCAAAAGCCCGATCGGACGTCCGGGCCCGGTTACTCCGTGGGGTAAGCCGACATTAGGATACAAGACGCGCAAGAAAAAGAACCCGACCGAGAAGTTCATTGTGCGTCATCGTAACGCTAAGTAAGGGAGGCGGTAGAAATGAGCAGAAGTATAAAAAAAGGACCGTTCGCCGCGCCGGAGTTACTCAAGCGCGTTGACGCGCTCAATGAAAAGGGAGAGAAACAAGTGCTTAAAACGTGGAGCCGCGCAAGCACGATTTTCCCGACATTTGTCGGGCATACATTCGCGGTTCACGACGGGCGCAGACATATCCCGGTGTATGTGACTGAGGATATGGTTGGGCATAAGCTCGGCGAGTTCGCTCCTACAAGAACTTTTCGCGGTCATGCGGGAAGTAAGACATCAAACACAGGTAAGAAATAAGAAAGGGGAGTTAAGTTATGGAAGCGCGCGCAATTCTCAGATACGCTAGAATCTCTCCCCGCAAGGTGAAGATTGTTTGCGACTTGATTAGAAACAAGAACGTCGATACGGCGCTTGCGATTTTGCGCAATACGCCTAAGTCGGCATCGGAACTGCTGTTCAAACTTGTCAGCAGCGCGGCGGCAAACGCCGAGAACAACAACCGAATGAACTCGGAGCGTTTGTATGTGTCGGAAACTTACGCGAATCCGGGTCCCACGCTTAAGCGCGGGATGCCCAGAGCGCGCGGAAGTTCAAGCAGAATCCTGAAACGCACATCGCATATTACCGTAGTTGTGAAAGAGAGGGAGCAATAAAGATGGGTCAGAAAGTTAATCCGCACGGTCTGCGCGTGGGCGTTATCAAAGACTGGGACTCCCGTTGGTACGCGAAGAATGAGAAGGTCGGCGATCTGTTGGTCGAAGACTATAACATTCGCAAGCAGTTGAAGAAGGAACTGTATTCGGCGGGCATTCCCAAAATTGAGATTGAGCGCGACTCAAGCCGAGTTCGCATTTATCTGCATTGCTCGCGCCCCGGCGTGGTAATCGGTAAAGGCGGAACTGAAATCGAGCGCGTTCGTCTCGGATTAGAGAAGAAAATCGGACGCCCTGTAAGCCTGAGTATCGTGGAGGTCAAGAACCCGGATGCTAGCGCTCAACTTGTGTCGGAGAGCATCGCGGCTCAGCTGGAGAAGCGTGTCGGCTTCCGCCGCGCTATGAAAAACGCTATGCAGAGGGCAATGCGGCTCGGGGTGCGCGGCATTAAAGTCGCGGTAAGCGGACGGCTTGGCGGCGCGGAAATTGCCCGCACGGAGCATTATCACGAGGGAACAATCCCGCTTCAAACAATACGTGCGGATATTGAATATGGTTTTGCGGAGGCGGCTACAAGTTACGGACGCATCGGCGTAAAAGTTTGGATTTACAAAGGTGAGATTCTTAACCAGACGCTTCGCAGCACTCCGCGCGCTATGGACACGACAAGAGCGCCGGGCGATCGCCCGAATCGCAACGACCGCAGACGCGGCGGCGGTCAGGGCGGATATCGTAATAATCAGGGCGGCGGCTATCGCGGTCAAGGGCAAGGTCAAGGTCAAGGCGGCGGATACCGCGGTCAGGGGCAAGGTCAGGGCGGCGGATATCGCAGTCAGGGACAAGGTCAGGGCGGCGGCTATCGCGGTCAGGGGCAAGGTCAGGGCGGCGGCTATCGCGGTCAGGGACAAGGTCAGGGCGGCGGATACCGCAGTCAAGGGCAAGATCAAGGCGGGCAGCGTCCCGGCGGTTATCAAGGCGGGTATCGCGGAACGTCTTCCGCTAAACCGATGGAAGGAGGCGCTCAATAAATGTTGATGCCTAAGAGAGTAAAATACCGCAAGCAGCAGCGCGGTCGCCTTAAAGGCAAAGCGCTTAGGGGTAATACGGTAACTTACGGGGAATATGGGTTGGCGGCACTTGAGCCAAGCTGGATAACGGCAAACCAAATTGAGGCTGCGCGTATAGCAATGACGCGCTACATCAGACGCGGCGGTCAAGTCTGGATTAAAATTTTCCCGGATAAGCCGATAACGGAAAAGCCCGCCGAGACTCGTATGGGTTCCGGAAAAGGTTCTCCGGAGTATTGGGTCGCGGTTGTTAAGCCGGGCAGGATTATGTTCGAGATTGCCGGCGTTACGGAGGAAGCGGCGCGTGAGGCGCTTAGACTTGCGGGGCATAAACTTCCGATTAAGACAAAGTTCGTCAAGAAAGGCGAAGAGGCGGAGAACAAGACGGGCGGTGATGAATGATGAAAGCGAGCGAAGTTCGGGTTCTTGGTATAGATGAACTTCGGGGCAAGCTGGAAGAACTGAAAAAGGATCTGTTTATGCTGCGTATGCAGCACTCAACAAATCAGCTTGATAACCCGATGAAAATTCACGAGGTGAAGAAGAGCATTGCTCGGGTAAAAACCATCATCCGTGAAAAAGAATTAGAGCGATAGGAGGAAACGGCGATGAACGGGAGAACAGCGTCAAGAAAAACGCGTGTCGGGCGCGTCGTATCTGATAAAATGGACAAAACGATTGTAGTTGCCATTGAGGATCGCGTCGCTCATCCGCTGTACAAGAAAATTGTTAAGCGGACATACAAACTGAAAGCTCACGACGAGCAAAATACCTGCGGCATTGGCGATACGGTACGCGTTATGGAAACGCGTCCGCTGTCGAAAGATAAACGCTGGCGTTTAGTGGAAATACTTGAAAAGGCCAAATAGGAAAGGAGGAACTATACTGTGATACAGGAAGAAAGCTATCTCAAAGTGGCTGATAATACCGGCGCTAAGGAGATAAAATGTATTAGGGTACTCGGCGGTTCGCGCCGCAGGTACGGAAATATCGGGGACGTGATAGTTGCCTCCGTTAGGAAGGCAAGTCCCGGCGGTCAGGTAAAAAAAGGCGATGTAGTTCGCGCTGTAATCGTGCGTACCGCCTATGGTGTTCGCAGACAGGATGGAACGTATGTGCGTTTCGATGAGAATGCGGCGGTGCTGATAAGGGATGATAAAAACCCGCGCGGTACGCGCATTTTCGGACCGGTGGCGAGAGAGCTTCGCGATAAGGAATATATGAAAATCCTTTCGCTGGCCCCGGAAGTTATATAAGGGGAGCGTAGAAAATGAAGCTTAAACAGGGTGACAATATTGTTGTTTTGTCCGGTAAGGACAAGGGCAAGCGGGGCGAAATACTCGTCGCGATGCCCAAAAGCGGGAAGCTGATTGTCAGCGGCGTTAATGTTGCTACTAAGCATCAGAAGCCGCGCTCAGCGCAGGAGCAGGGCGGCATAATTGAGACGGAAACTCCTATTTATGTCTGCAAAGTTCAGCTGATTTGCCCAAAGTGCGGCAAAGCGACTCGCGTAGGATACAAGATAATGGACGACGGCTCAAAAGCGCGCGTGTGTAAGCATTGCGCGGAAGCTATATGAAAGGGGGAGCATAAAAATGGCAAGACTTAAAGATAAATATGTCGCGGAAATCGCTCCCGCTTTGATGAAAAAGTTCGGGTACAAAAGCGTAATGCAAATCCCGAAGTTGGACAAAATAGTTATCAATGTAGGGTGCGGCGACTGCGCGACTAACGCTAAGGCGTTGGAATCGGTTGTCAATGACGTTACTGTTATTACCGGTCAAAAAGCGATTGTGACTAAGGCGCATAAGAGTGTCGCGAACTTCAAGGTTCGCGAGGGGATGAGTGTGGGCGTTAAGGTTACGTTGCGTCAGGAGCGCATGTGGGAGTTCCTTGACAGGTTCTTCAATGTTGCGCTTCCGCGTGTACGCGATTTTCGCGGTATAAGTGCTAAGGGCTTTGACGGACGCGGGAACTTCGCGGTCGGGGTTAAGGAGCAGCTTATTTTCCCGGAGATTGATTACGACAAGATTGATAAGATTCGCGGTATGGACATCGCGATTGTAACGACTGCAAAGACTGACGAAGAGGGTCGCGAGCTGCTCAAATTGCTCGGTGCTCCGTTCGTGGATCAAAATTAAGGGAGAGAGCAAGATGGCTAAGTTATCAATGAAATTAAAGCAGAAGCGTGAGCCGAAGTTCTCGACGCGCCGCTACAACCGCTGTAAAATCTGCGGACGTCCGCATGCGTATCTGCGCGACTACGGCGTTTGCCGTATCTGCTTCCGCGAACTTGCGTATAAGGGTCAAATCCCGGGTGTGCGCAAGGCAAGCTGGTAAGCGTAGATTTTAACAAAGCTGAAACGCTTAAAACCGTCCGCAGCGCGGATAGGTTAAGGAGGAAAAGGAATGAAAATCACAGATCCGATTGCGGATATGCTGACGCGCATTCGTAACGCGAACGCGGCTAAGCACGACACCGTTGACATACCGGCGTCGAATATGAAGAAAGCGATTGCGGAGATTCTTCTTGAAGAGGGCTATATCCGCAGCTACCAATTGGTCAGCGGAAATGTTCAAGGGGTGATTCGCGTGACGCTTAAGTACGAGGTCGGCAAAGACCGCGTAATTCAAGGTCTTCGCAGAGTTTCCAAGCCCGGCTTGCGGGTTTATGCCGGCGCGGAGGAATTACCGAGCGTACTTCGCGGGCTTGGTATTGCGATTATATCGACATCCAAGGGCGTTATGACAGATAAAAAGGCGCGTCGACTTCGCGTAGGCGGTGAAGTCCTCGCGTTTGTATGGTAAGGAGAGCTGAAAATAATGAGCAGAATCGGACGCAGCCCTATAATAGTGCCTAAGGGCGTTGAAATTAAAGTCGGGACAGATAACCATGTTACGGTTAAGGGCCCGAAAGGCACATTAGAGCGTACCATACACCCTAATATGAAAATTGACCTCAACGGAGATGTTTTGACCGTCTTACGCCCGAATGATGAAAAGGAGAACCGATCGCTGCATGGTTTGACACGTTCCTTGGTGGCGAATATGGTAGAGGGCGTAACGAACGGGTTCAAAAAGGAACTGGAAATCAATGGGGTCGGTTATCGCGCTGTAAAACAAGGAAGTCAGTTGGTTATGAACCTCGGATACAGTCATCAGGTCTTTGTTGACGAGATTCCGGGCATTACGATTGATGTTCCCGACGCGAACCATGTTGTAATCAATGGTATTGACAAACAAGCGGTAGGTCAGTTTGCCGCCGAAGTACGCGAGAAGCGTCCGCCGGAACCCTACTTGGGTAAAGGCATTAAGTATGCGGCTGAGGTTATCAGGCGCAAAGAAGGCAAAACAGGAACGAAGTAAGGAGGGGTACCCCAAATGGTAAAGAAACCTGACACAAACGCTCAGCGGTTGAAGCGGCACGCAAGAGTGCGCGGAAAGATTTCGGGTACGCCCGAGAAACCGCGCTTGAACGTTTTTCGCAGCTTGAACCACATTTATGCGCAGATTATTGATGATGTTAACGGCGTTACACTGGTAAGTGCTAATACCGTTGAAAAAGGTTTTGAGGGCAGCGGCGGTAATATCGGGGCGGCAAAGAAAGTCGGCGCGATTATAGCGGAACGCGCTAAGGCTAAAGGTGTTGAGGAAGTCGTATTTGACCGCGGCGGATACGTATATCACGGACGCGTGGCGGCGCTTGCCGAAGGCGCTCGCTCCGGCGGACTGAAATTTTAAGGGGAGAGAAAGCAAATGGCATATGATAGGAATGAGCGTCGCCGCGAGGAAGTCCCCTCCGAGTTTGCGGAGAAACTGGTACGCATTAATCGCGTCAGCAAGACGGTAAAGGGCGGGCGGATTTTCAAATTCAGCGCGTTGTGCGTTGTGGGCGACGGCAAAGGCAAAATCGGCATCGGCATCGGCAAAGCGGCGGAAGTTTCCGAAGCGGCGCGGAAAGGGTTCGATGACGCGAAGAAAAACCTGGTTCAGATTACCCTCAAAGGCAGTACGATACCGCACGAGGTAACAGGAAAATTCGGGGCGGGTCGCGTAATGCTGAAACCGGCGGCACCCGGAACCGGAGTTATCGCCGGAGGCGCGGTACGCGCGGTTGTTGAGGCGGCAGGCATTAAGGATATTTACAGTAAGTGCTTGCGCAGCAACAATCCTAATAACGTAGTCGCGGCAACGTTTGCGGGCTTACGCTCATTGCGTGATGCGGCGCAAGTCGCGCAAGTTCGAGGTAAGTCTCCGGAAGAAATATAAGGCAGGGGAGATAACGATGATTAAAATTAAGCTCGTTAAAAGTCTGAACGGACGCCTGAAAAAGCACATCGCTACAGCTAATTCCTTGGGATTGCGAAAGATTGGCGACTCTACGGAGCAACAGGATAATCCTCAGACGCGGGGCAAAATTAAGCAAATCGCGTATTTGTTGACAGTAGAACAATAGCGGTAGATCGTGGGCGGAAGGGCAAGCCGCATAAATGCGGATTTGCGTTTGCCGGATTGGCAAATACAAACAGGAGGATGACAAATGTTAAATCAACTTAGTCCCGCGCCGGGTTCTGCTCGTCCGGCGTACCGTAAAGGACGCGGAATAGGAAGCGGCAACGGTAAAACCGCGGGGCGCGGTCATAAAGGGCAGAACGCGCGCGCCGGAGGCGGGGTTCGCATAGGGTTTGAGGGCGGACAAATGCCGCTTATGCGGCGATTACCTAAACGAGGTTTCAACAATATTTTCGCCAAACCGCTTGATGTGGTTAACCTCAGCAGACTTGATAAGTTTGAGGATGGCGCGGTTATTGACTTGGAAGCACTTAAGGCGGCTCGCGTGGTTAAAAATGTAAAGTACGGTATTAAAATTCTCGGCGTCGGCGACGTCACTAAGAAATTGACGATACGCGCAAACGCGTTCTCCGCGGCGGCGAAGGAGAAAATTGAAGCGGCCGGCGGGAAAGCCGAGGTGGTGTAATGTTAGAAACATTACGTAATGCGTGGAGGATAATTGACCTCCGCAAAAAAATACTGTTCACGCTGGTCATATTACTGCTGTACCGCATCGGCAACGCGGTTCCGGTACCTTACATTGATGTTTCGGCACTGGAAGAGTATTTCACTACGCTTGGAAATACCGTATTCGGGCTATTCAACGCGATGAGCGGTAACGCGTTTTCAAGCGCGACGATTTTTGCGCTGTCCATTCAGCCGTACATTAACGCAAGCATTATTATGCAGTTGCTGTGTATTGCTATTCCTGCTTTGGAGCGGATTCAAAAGGAAGGCGGCGAGGAAGGTCGCAAAAAAATCGCGTCTATTACTCGTTACGCTACTGTTATCATTGGATTGTTGCAGGGTACCGCGTATTATATGATGGTACGCAATTATAATCTGTTACAGGTCGGACATTCGGGGATTTGGGAAGCGATTGTAATTGTACTTTCGTTCACCGCGGGTTCTGCT
This sequence comes from Oscillospiraceae bacterium, assembly GCA_031278415.1. Taxonomy (GTDB): domain Bacteria; phylum Bacillota; class Clostridia; order Oscillospirales; family Oscillospiraceae; genus JAISJH01. The sequence continues at coordinate 13,344 of JAITKN010000157.1, read as the reverse complement.
TTGATTATGTGGCTCGGTGAGCAGGTCACGGAGTTCGGCATCGGGAACGGCATTTCCATTATTTTGTTCGCCAGTATTATTTCGCGATTGCCGAGCGCGGCAGTCACTATGGTCAGCAATGTTGCGGCGGGCGGAAGTTTATTTGCCGCTGTCGCGATTATCGTGGGCGTATTGGTCATCATCGCTTTGATTGTATTCGTGTCCGACGCGGAGCGGCGAATAGGAGTTCAATACGCAAAGAGGGTCGTAGGGCGCAAGATGTACGGCGGGCAGAGTACGCATTTGCCGATGAAAGTCAATATGTCCGGCGTAATGCCGATTATATTCGCGCAGAGTATCGCAAGTCTGCCGGCAACGATTATGATGTTTGTGAATTCCAATCCGGCGGAGGGTACGTTTGGACGCGGGTTGCTGAATCTTTTCAATACCGGCAGCGCGTTCTATATTGTTCTGTATTTCCTGTTGATTATCGGATTCAGTTTCTTTTATGCAACGGTGCAGTTTAACCCGATTGAGATTGCCAACAACCTGAAAAACAACGGCGGTTTTATCCCCGGATTTCGTCCGGGACGCTCAACGAGCGATTTTATCAGACGCGTACTGAATAAGATTACGCTCTTCGGCGCGATTTACCTCGGATTGGTTGCCGCGCTTCCGATGGCGTTTGGAACAAGTAATATGGGCTTGGCAATGGGCGGGACGTCGATTATCATTGTTGTAGGCGTAGCGCTGGAGACAGTCAAAGCGTTGGAGGCACAGTTACTTATGCGCAATTATAAGGGATTCCTTGAATGAGCGGAGGGAGTGATGAGGATAGTATTACTCGGTCCGCCCGGTGCCGGCAAGGGAACTCAGGCGGCAAAGCTTACGGAGCTTTTGAAAGTCCCGGCGCTGTCCACAGGGGATATGCTTCGCGCGGCAGTACGCGAGGGTACCGCGCTCGGTAAAGAGGTCAAGGGCTATATGGACTCCGGTGTGCTTGTGCCTGACACGCTGATTCTGCAAATAGTCAAGGAGTTCCTGCAAACTCCGATGTGCGCTGACGGTTGTATCCTTGACGGAATGCCGCGCAATCTCAAACAGGCGGAGGCGCTTGACGAACTCGGCGTTGATATTGATATTGCGCTTAGTCTGGAGATTTCTGATGATGAGATTGTGCGCAGGATGAGCGCTCGCCGCGTTTGTTCAAGGTGCGGCGCGGTGTTCAGCGTAACGGCTAATCCGCCTCAAACGGAAAATGTCTGCGACAAATGCGGCGATGCTTTGATAGTTCGCGAGGATGATAAAGCTGAAACCGTTCTGAACCGTCTTAAGGTTTACCATACGGAGACAGAGCCGATCATCGGGTTCTACCGCGCAAAGGGCAAACTGAAAATGGTTGACGCGACGCAGACGATTGAAAACGTCAACAGGGCGTTGGCGGCGGCGGTAGGGCTTTGATGATTACACTTAAAACTCCTAAAGAAATAGAGATAATGCGCAGGTCGGGAGTTATCGCGTCGGGCGCGAGAAAACTCGCGGGTCAGATGTTAGAAGCGGGGATAGCGACCAGAGCCATAGACCGCGAGGTTCGCGCATATATGAAAGCAAACGGCGCGTTGCCCTCTTTCCTCCACTACCGAGGTTTTCCCGCAAGTGTGTGCGTGTCGGTGAATGACGAGGTTATTCACGGGATCCCGGGCAAGCGAATACTGCGCGAGGGCGACATTGTAGATATAGATGTTGGCGCGCAGCTCGAGGGCTATCATTCGGATTGTTGCGCGACATTTCCGGTAGGTGTGATTTCCGATGACGCGAAGCGGCTGATCAAGATTTGCAGAGAAAGCTTTTTCAAAGCACTTGATTTCGCGCGGAAAGATTGCCGAATTGCGGATGTTTCACGCGCGGTTCAAATGTATGTCGAAGAAAACGGTTTCAGCATCGTCCGCGATTACTGCGGACACGGAGTAGGGCGAAGTATTCACGAGGACCCGGAGGTTCCTAATTATGTGGAACAGGGCGCCCGAGGCGTGAGGCTTGTGCCGGGTATGGTTCTGGCGATCGAGCCAATGGTCAACTTAGGGGATGCGCAGACTTACGTTGGCGTCGACGAATGGACGGTACACACTAAGGACGGTTCGATTTCAGCGCATTATGAGAACACCGTTCTTATAACAAACGGAGATCCGGAGATACTTACTCCGATTGAAGGCGATGGGTTTGTATGACAGAGACAAAATTGAAATTCGCAAAGTCTGTGGCGGGACGCGACTCCGGAACCCTCTATCTGATAATCGGCGAGGATAAGGGCAATGTCCTTTTAGTAGACGGCAAACATCACAAGCTGCAAAACCCGAAACGCAAAAATCCCAAACATCTGAAACCGATAGCGGGTACAGCGGAGCGGCTTACAGGGACGGACGCGGAGATACGGCGAATTTTAGCCATCAAAAAAGCTCGGAAGGAGGTTGAATAATGGGCAGTAAAGAGGATGTGATAGAACTTGAGGGAACGGTAGTCGAGTCATTGCCCGGCGCGGTGTTTAAGGTGGACATTGGCAAGGGACACACGATTCAGGCGCATATCAGCGGCAAGCTGAGACTGCACTACATTCGGATATTACCGGGCGACAAGGTCACGATTCAAATGTCACCATACGATCTCACAAAGGGCAGAATCACTTGGCGAAGTAAATAGCAGACGCGATTAGGAGCGCAAGTTGCAGACGCTCTAATACAAAGGGGGAAGAACAATGAAAGTTAGACCGAGCGTAAAACCTATATGCGAGAAATGTAAAATCATCAAACGCAAGGGTCGCGTGATGATTATCTGCGAGAACCCTAAACATAAACAGCGGCAGGGATAATCCCGAACAGCGTATACTTCCGAATCGGAAGGCGGGAAACTATGACTGTAAAATCAAAAAATTAACCACTGAAAGAAAGGACTGGTTGTTAAAGTATGGCAAGAATAGCCGGCGTGGATTTGCCCAAGGACAAACGTATTGAGATTGGTCTCACTTACGTTTTCGGTATCGGCAGAAAGAGCGCAAACGACATTTTAAGAGCAGCGGGAGTAAATCCCGACACGCGTGTCAAGGATTTAACGGAGCGAGAAGAAGCGGCGCTTCGTGACGAGATTGACAAAAGCTATATGGTGGAGGGCGACTTGCGCCGCAGGGTAGCTTTGGATATCAAACGTCTGACAGAAATAGGGTGCTATCGGGGATTGCGGCATCGTCGCGGATTGCCTGTTCGCGGTCAGCGCAGTAAGACTAACGCTCGTACGCGCAAAGGTCCGAAGCGTACGGTAGCTAATAAGAAGAAGTAAGGGGGCGAGATAATGGCAGCAGCTAAAAAGGGAGCAAGCGGCGGGACGCGAGTGCGTACTAAGCGCCGTGAGCGTAAGAATATTGAGCGCGGAGCCGTCCATATCCGCTCTACGTTCAACAACACAATGGTAACGATTACTGATTTGCGCGGCAATGCGCTTAGTTGGGCGAGTTCCGGACAGCAGGGATTCCGCGGCAGTCGTAAGAGTACGCCGTTTGCGGCGCAGACAGCGGCGGAGGTTGCGGCAAAAGCGGCAATGGAACACGGACTGAAGACCGTTGAAGTGTACGTAAGGGGACCCGGATCCGGGCGCGAGGCCGCGATTCGCGCACTTCAGACCGTTGGCTTAGATGTGACACTAATCAAGGATGTTACTCCGATTGCGCACAATGGTTGCAGACCGCCTAAGCGCAGAAGAGTGTAGTCTGCTCAATTTGAAGAAGTAAGGAGATAATTATGGCAAGATATACTGACGCGGTATGCCGGTTATGCCGCAGGGAAGGACAGAAGTTGTTCCTTAAAGGCGACCGTTGCTATACAGACAAATGTGCTTACGGACGCCGCGCTTACGCGCCGGGCGCCCATGGTCAAGGGCGCGTGAAAGTTACCGAGTACGGTACCCAGCTGCGCGAGAAGCAAAAGGCTAAACGCTACTATGGTCTGCTTGAGAAGCAATTCCGGGGATATTTTGAGTTAGCTTCGCGAATGAAAGGGCAAACGGGTGAGAATCTTCTCAGCTTGTGTGAATCCCGTCTGGATAACGCGGTTTACCGCCTCGGATTTGCGATGTCGCGGCCTGAGGCTCGCCAGTTGGTAACACACGGGCATTTTGAGGTCAATGGCCGCAAGGTGAATATTCCTTCATTCATTGTAAAGCCCGGAATGGTTATTACGCTGTGTGAAAAGAGCCGCCCGTTAGAAAAATTCAAGGGTTCAATGGAGGCTAACGCGTCCCGTTCCGCGCCTAAATGGTTGGAGTTTGACAGGGAGAAATATGAGGCTAAAGTGTTGGGAACCCCGCAAAAGGAAGATATAGATATTCCAATAGAAGAGCACTTAATCGTCGAGCTGTATTCCAAGTAATATGCCCTCGCGATTGGTAAGCTGAAAATTTTCGCGTTATGGAGGGGAGAATTAAATGGAGATACAAAAAGCTACAGTACAGACTATAGAGGCGTCCGGTAACAGCAGGAGGGCTACATTTGTAGTGGAACCTTTGGATCGCGGCTACGGTATGACACTTGGAAATTCACTAAGGCGAGTTCTGATGTCCAGTTTGCCCGGTACGGCAGTTACATCAATTAAGATTGCCGGGGTTCCGCACGAATTCTCAACAATTCCGGGAGTTAAGGAAGACGTTACCGAAATCGTACTGAATGTTAAGCAAATTCTGGCGCGCTTGTACACAGATGAACCGAAAACTGTTTATCTGCAAGCGAACACGGATGGCGAAGTTTACGCGGGCGATATCAGCGCTGACGCCGATGTAGAGATACTCAACCCGAGGCAGAAGATCGCGACGCTCAGTGAAGGTTCGGAACTGTCGATGGAACTTACATTCGCGCATGGTAAAGGATACGTCAGCGCGGATCAGAATAAGCCTTTACAGAATATCATCGGGTTGATTCCCGTGGACAGCATTTTTACGCCGGTTACGAAAGTTAACTTCGCGGTTGAGCCGGCGCGTGTCGGAAGCGTCACGGACTTAGACAGATTGATTTTAGACGTTACGACGGACGGAACACTAACGCCTAAGGAAGCGGTTTCCACCGCCGGAGAAATTCTTTGTGAGCAATTTGCGCTGTTTACTGACCTTAGTGAGAGCAAAATGCGCAAGATTGTTGTGCCGGAGCGGTCGGAACCGGTGAATGACGCCCTTATGAATATGACGATTGAAGAGTTAGATTTGTCGGTGCGTTCGTTTAATTGCTTAAAGCGAGCAAATATTAACACGGTAGAGGACTTGGTGAAGAGGACTGAGGACGAGATGATTAAGGTGCGCAATCTCGGACGCAAGTCGTTGGAAGAGGTCGTAAATAAATTGCAAATGTTAGGGCTGTCGTTGTTAGCCGGCCCGGAAAGCTAAGGGGGGTTATTACAATGGCCGGATATAGAAAACTCGGGAAAACGAGCGATCAGCGCCGAGCGATGCTTCGTCAGCAGGTTACCGATTTGTTTCAGTATGAGCGCATTGAGACGACGATAACGCGCGCGAAGGAGATTCGCCCGATTGCTGAGAAAATGATTACACTCGGCAAAAAGAATACGCTTGCCAGCCGTCGTATGGCGCTTGCGTATATGACGAAAGAGGATGCCGTTACGAAAGTATTCAAGGAGATTGCTCCAAAGTATGCCGAGCGCAACGGCGGCTATACGCGCATATACAGGCTCGGCGCGCGCCGCGGCGATGCTGCCGAGATGGCGATAATCGAACTGGTAGAGGGTTAAACTTGTTAAGCGATAATCAAGTAGTTGGCAGACGCGAAAGCGTTCGTCGGCTACTTTTGCTGAAACGGCGGGACTTATTCCAGAAAGAATCGGAGCGGATATAAGCGGCGATCAATAGGCAGCGGCACAAGAGGAATGAAGATGTTTTTTGATACTCACGCGCATTACGATGATATGCGGTTTGACTCTGATCGCGATGAGCTTTTAGGGCGTGTACTTCCTGAGAACGGGGTTGATTTGGTGGTCAACATCGGCAGCAGTATGCAGACCTCACGCAAGTCAGTTGAGCTTGCGTCGCGTTACGACTACATATATGCAGCTGTGGGTGTGCATCCCGGTGAATCGGAGGAATACGACATTGCGGAGTTAGAGACTTTGGCGTCGTTCCCCAAAGTGGTCGCGATCGGCGAAATAGGTTTGGATTATCACTATTCGGAGCCTGACCGTGAGATCCAGACAGCGGCGTTTGTCGCTCAAATGGAGCTTGCGGCTAAGCTGAAATTACCGGTGGTCATTCACGACCGCGATGCCCACGAGGACTGTTTGAGGGTAGTAAAGGATTTTTGCCGGCGTTATTCAGATTTGCGAGGTGTGTTCCACTGTTACAGCGGAAGCGCGGAGATGGCTAATGAGATTGTTAAGCTCGGGTGGAGCGTTTCATTTACCGGCGTGATAACGTTCAAGAACGCGCGTAAGGCGCGAGAGACGGCGGCGGCAGTCCCGATAGATCGAATTATGATTGAGACGGATTGTCCGTACTTGTCGCCGGAACCGAACCGCGGAAAGCGCAACGATTCATCTAATCTGCGATATATCGCGGAAGTTATCGCGGAACTTAAAGGTACGTCGGCAGAGGATGCGGCACGAATTACCGCCGCCAATGGGCGTCGGTTTTTCGGGATATAGAAGCGCGATTGTCAGTTTGGATATATCGCGCCGCCTCTTTCTTGCGCTTGTTAAAAAATCCGTTACTACTCAGCCGCCGCCGTAAAATATGAAATAATGATTGACAACTTATGCTTTCTGTGATAGAATAACCGTGTCAGTTGTTCATTTTACATAGTGAAACATTATCATTCCGCAATTTTCCCGTCATTAAGTGCCGGAATAATATGAAAGAGGGTAACACAATGGCTTGGAAACCCGATCCCGTATCAGAACGAGTTCAGAAAAAGCGCGAACTTTATCGCTCGGTTCAGCCGGAGCTTTGCCTTGCGCGCTATAAAATTATTACCAACTTTTACAAGTCGCACCCGGAGCTAAGCGGGATTCTGCGCCGCGCAAAAGCGTTCGCGGAGATTTGCGAGTACATTCCGGTACGCATTGACGAGGGCGACGTTATTGTTGGGGCGCAGAGCGCGAAATTCCGCGCAGCCGCTTTGTATCCGGAGAATGCCGTCAACTTTCTGAAAGCCGAGATCGGAAACGGCACCATTCGTACACGCGATATTGACCCCTACATAATCAGCGCCGAGGATGAAGCTTATTTTATGTCCACGTGCGACTATTGGGACGGCGAATGTTGCAGCAGTAAGGCGAGCGCGTACCTGATTGACGAGTACGCCCCGCATGACTTTAACGGCGTCACGATGCTGGGAAAGATGACCGTTTGCGATGCTCCGGTAGGGCATTTTGTTACCGGATATGACAAGGCGATCCGGGTGGGGTTCGCGGCAATTCGCGATGAGGCTGACGCTAAGCGCGAGGCTATTGTCGCGGCAGGTATGCCGGACAGCACGATGGAGCAGTATAACTTTTATCGCGCCGTCGCTATTGTCTGCGATGGGATTATCCGTTTGACAAAGCGCTATGCCGAAGCAGCTGAAGAACTTGCGGCGCGTGAAACTAATCCGGAGCGCAAGGCGGAACTTACGCGTATGGCGGACGCTCTGAATTGGACGGTTGAGAAACCGGCTCGTAATTTTCACGAGGCTATCCAATGTCTGTTTATGTACCAAACCGCGCTGTGCTTGGATGCTAATATGCACGGAATCAGTTTCGGCCGCGTCGACCAATACCTTGGCGACTTCCTTGACCGCGATCTGGAAAATGGTACGCTTACCGAAGAATACGCTCAGGAGTTGATTGACCTCTTCCTGCTGAAAGTTGCCGAGATGAACAAACCTTGGAGCTATGGCGCGACGCAATCGAATCCGGGCTACACCAGCGGTCAAAATATCGCGATCGGCGGTGTTAAGCGCGACGGCAGCGATGCAAGCAATCGCGTGACATATATGCTTTTGCAGTCAATGGGTCGTATGAAGCTGCACGACCCGCCGCATAGTTTGCGTATTCACAAGGGTACTCCGGCGAAACTTTGGGAAGCGGCTATCGAGACCAGTAAGATTTGCGGCGGCGTTCCGACATTTGAGAATGACGATGTGATAATTCCGGCAATGATGGGGCGCGGTTTCAGTCTGGAGGACGCACGCAATTACAGTCCGATAGGTTGCGTAGAACCCGGCGGCACCGGCGATGAGTGGCCGGCTTGCGGCGGCACCGGAACTGTGAGCTATCTGAACCTTGTCGCGGCACTGTGGCTCGGGCTGAACAACGGCACTCCGCCGCCGGACAGCGGAATCTGGGACGTTAACGAGGGCGCGAACGTTTCCGCCAATCGCGTCGGGCTGCCCACGGGATATCTATATGAAATGAAGACGTTCGACGATGTTTTGAACGCGTTCAAGGCTCAGACGGAGTATTTTGTCAAGTGGCATGCGATGAACATCAACAACTTTGAGTATGTAGCGCGCGATGTGCTGCCTTTGCCGCTTGTCAGCGCGACAATGGCGGGATGTATGGAGAACGGCAAGGATGTTATGTACGGCGGCGCAAAATACAACAGCTGCGGAATGGCGGGCGTCGGAATCGGCAATATCGCCGACAGTCTTTATATGATTAAGCATTTGTGCTTTGACAGCCAAATGTGTACCACGCGCGAACTTTATGACGCGCTTATACACAACTGGGAGGGTTACGAGGAACTTCACCGCTACATTCAGTATAAGGCCGAACACTACGGCAACGCCAATCCGGATGTTGACCAATGGGCGCGATGGGGCGCGAAGATGTTTGCCGAAGCCGTGACGTCTTGTACCGGTCCGCGAGGGTGCTACGCGGCGGGATTGTATCCGGTTACCACCAATGTAATGTTCGGCGAAATGACGGCGGCTACCCCGGACGGACGTCCTGCGGGCGTTCCTCTTGCCGATGGAATCAGTCCTATTCAGCAGATGGACAAAGAGGGTCCTACATCCGTTTTGGATTCTGTTTCGGTAATCGACCAAGTGGCATACTCCAACGGCACCTTGCTGAATATGAAGTTCAGCCCATCCTCCGTTAAAACCGAATCGGATGTACGAAAATTGTCAGAGTTGATTCAAACCTACTTTGAAATGGGCGGGATGCAGATGCAAATAAATGTTGTCAGCGCGGAGACTTTGCGCGACGCGCAAAAGAATTCCGATAAATACAAAGACCTTGTAGTACGCGTTGCGGGTTTCAGCAGCTACTTTGTGGAATTGCACATAAGCGCTCAAAACGATTTAATCAGCCGGACTGAACTCAGCTTATAAAACCCTTTCCGTATTTACGTAGTGGGCTAAATGTGTTGACGGCAATCTGCGAATCCAATAAACACAAGTGTTCCGTAGCCATCGTCAACACATTTAGCCCACTACCGAAATAACAGATGGATACAATACAGCGTTGACTTATGGGGTTCAGATATACGCCGAATCAGACACCACGGCAAACGGATTGCCGATGCCGCTGACAATCATTGTGACGCGGCTCATATCACTTTGCTTCCGCAGTCTGCTGGCTTCTCCATATAAATTTCTTACTTAAAAACTCCTGCGGCAATATTGCGCTACGGTTATTCGCCGAACCGCGCTACTTGCCCAAATACGCGGCTTTGACAGCGGGATCGTTCAAAAGGTCTTGTCCCGCGCCGCTTTGCGTTATTCGACCGGTTTCCATTATGTACGCGGTGTCGGCGGTTTGAAGTGCCATATTGGCGTTTTGCTCGATCAGCAAAATCGTAACGCCTTGCTTATTGATTTCCCTGATGATATTGAAGATATCGCGAACAATCAGTGGAGCGAGTCCCAGCGAAGGTTCATCCATCATCATAAGCTTAGGGCGGCTCATAAGCGCGCGCCCGACCGCCAACATTTGCTGCTCGCCGCCGGAAAGCGTTCCGCCGAGCTGCCAACTGCGCTCTTTAAGCCTCGGGAAAAGCTCAAATACCCATTCAATATCGCTGTCAAGTTTATCTTTGCGCATATAAGCGCCGATTTTAAGGTTTTCCAGAACGCTCATATCCGGAAAAATTTTGCGCCCCTCCGGCACCATCGTTACGCCCTTACCGACTATATACGCCGCGTCCTTGGCGGCAATGCTCTCGCCGTTGAGTTCGATTGTACCGCTTTGAGGTTTAACCAGTCCGGTGATGGCTTTCAGAGTAGTGCTTTTGCCCGCGCCGTTCGCCCCGATAAGCGTTACTATTTTGCCCTCCGGCACATCAAACGAAATACCCTTAACAGCCTCAATACTGCCGTAATTCACTTTTAGGTTATTTATACTAAGCATCGTCCGCAACCCCTAAATACGCATCAATTACGCGCTGATTCTCCTGAATTTCCGCCGGAGTTCCGGTGGCTATAAGTTTGCCGAAATCAAGAACGTATATTCGGTCGGAGATTTGCATTACTAAATCCATATGGTGTTCAATGATAAGCACCGTCAGTTTGTACTTGCCGCGTATCTGCTGAATAAACTCCGCAAGTTCTGACGTCTCCTGCGGATTCATACCCGCCGCCGGTTCATCAAGCAGGATTAATTCCGGATCCGTAGCCAACGCTCGCGCAATTTCCAAATGACGCTGTAAGCCATACGGAAGATTGGACGCTGCCTCGTCTTTCAGATGCAGAAGTCCCTGCTCCTCTAACAGCGCAAGTGCCTCGTCGCGTACGCGCTGTTCTTCCTTGCGGATTCGGAACGCGGCGGAGAAAATATTCTGCCTCATACGCATATGTTTGGCGACTAAAACATTTTCAAACACCGTCATTGTACTAAATAAGCGTATGTTCTGAAACGTCCTCGCTATTCCGAGCTTCGTAATCTTGTCAGGCGTTGTGCCTTTGGCTATCGGTTTGCCCAAAAAGCTGACAGAACCATCGGTAGCCTCGTAAACTCCGGTTACGCAATTGAAAACGGTGGTTTTGCCCGCGCCGTTCGGCCCGATAAGCGCAACGATCTCTCCGCGCCTTACCTCCAACGGAAGATTATCAACCGCCGTTACACCGCCGAATCGCATGGTAAGATTCTTAATGTTAAGTACACTGCCGCTCATTTAGCGCTCCTCTTCCTCGGGGTGAACAGCTTTTTGAAAAAGTTAGCTATTCCCTGAATTGAAAACTCATTTGCTCCCATAAGTCCCTTGCGGTAAAACAGCACAATTGCCATTATGATTACGGCAAACACCACTTTTCTGAACCCTGCCCTAAACAGCATCGGCGCGGATATACCCAAGAACGATCCGCTGTCTAATCCGCGCAGCCACCATTCCGACGCGGCAATGAACAAAAATGACCCTATACAGCTTCCTGTTACCGATCCAAGTCCGCCGATTACCACAATCAAAAGAATTTCGTATGTCATTGCCGCTTTGAACGCGCTTGCCTGAACCGTCATCTGGTACATCGCCAGCAACGCGCCGCCTACTCCGGCAAAGAATGAACTTATAACGAACGAAAGTTCCTTATGCGCAAACAGACTAACTCCCATTGCTTCCGCGGCGCGTTCATCATCGCGTATCGCGCGGAATACCCTGCCGTAAGATGAGTTTATTACAAGCACAATTACGAATATACAAACCCCTACGATTATGAACGGGACAAGCGTTGACATATATATCGTCTTGCCGCCGGTGACAATATTGAAATCGTTAAATGTGGGGAATTTCCTCAGTAGGTTTGAACCATTTGTCACCGGTCCTAGCTTGTCCCATTGAAGAATAGCGCGCATTATCTCCGCAAATCCCAATGTGGCAATCGCAAGGTAATCGCTTTTCAGCCTCAGAACCGGTAATCCGATAAGCGCGGCAATCAGCGCGGCGGCGGTTCCCGCCATAATAAGCGCAACAACCAACGGCACGGTGAATTGAATCACGCCTCCGTCAAAATACTGATAAACGCTTGCCCGAGCGTCAATCGGAATTGTGAAAATGCCGTATACATAAGCCCCGATAAGCATAAAGCCCGCTTGCCCGAGCGAAAACAATCCGGTAAATCCGTTCAGCAGGTTCATTGAAACTGCCACAAGCGCGTATATAGCTCCCTTCTTCAAAACGGTAAACAACATCTCAGACGGCGCCAACGTCTGCTCTAAGACGAATATCACGGCGTACAGAGCGACAAGCAGCAGCACAGATATAAACTTTTGTGTTTTTGTCATTTTCATCCCTCTTCGCGGCTAGACTTTATCGGTTTGCTTCTCGCCGAAAAGTCCCGTCGGCTTGGCAACAAGTATTATAATCAGCAGCACAAAAGTGAAAGCGTCGCTGAATGTTGTCCAACTGGATCCTCCGCTTTTGATAATGTTTTCACAAATGCCTATGATGAACGCGCCGATTACCGCGCCCGGAATTGAGCCTATACCGCCGAACACCGCAGCGACAAACGCTTTCAGCCCGGGCATCGCGCCCGATGTCGGAACTATCGCCGTGTAGCTTGCGAAATAGAGCGTTGAACCTACCGCCGCAAGAAATGACCCTATGATAAACGTAACGCTTATAACGGTATTTATTCTAATTCCCATCAATCTGCTGGTATCGAAATCCCGCGAAACCGCCCGCATAGCCATCCCTATTTTCGTTTTTCGGATCAGCAAAATCAGCGCGGCTATAAGCACCAACGTCAGCACCGGAGTAATCACAGTAACGCGTTTCGTCGTCGCCCCGAAAATAGTGATGGCATCACTAATCCACGGCAGCGCGGGATAGGTTTTCGCCAGTCCGCCCGTTATGTACAGCGCGAGGTTTTGAATAAGATAGCTTACCCCGATCGCGCTTATCATAACACTCATCCGAGGTGAATTGCGTAACGGCTTATACGCCGCGCGCTCAATGATGAAGCCCATAATAACGGTAATAATAAGTACCAACGGCAGCGCCAACCATAGTGTCAGCGGGTTGGCTAAATAAATTAAAATCAGCCCGGCAGCCATAAAAATATCACCGTGAGCAAAATTAATCAAACGCAGAATCCCATATACCATAGTGTATCCTATGGCAATCAGCGCGTACTGCCCTCCGACAGATACCCCTGCCAACAAATAGGGCAAATAACTCATACAGCAAAAAACCTCCAATACCAAAAAGACGGTGTAAAATCGCAAACTTTCGTGTATTATATCACGTAACCGAGTAATAGTCAACAACAAAAAATGGGAGTGGACAAAAAGGTGTTGTCACAAGAAATCGATGAGAGCCAGTGGCAGTTCCTTGAACTTGTGCAGACGAGAGGTGCTTGAGGGCTTGTGAGCGGCCAAAACTCTGTGAGCGGTCTTGTATTCGCCAAAT
>JAITKN010000064.1 GCA_031278415.1 Oscillospiraceae bacterium | reverse complement strand
GCCCAATCGTGGATATCTTGCAAATCACGCAATCCACAAAAATTACCCAATATCGTAATTGTCAGCACGTCGCCTACCTTGTAATAGTACCCGTTGTGCTTCCTCAGCAACCTCGGTTCACTCCCTATCAGGAGCCTTTTATAATTTTCCATGCATCCTTTTTAGCACACTTCCCCACTTTTGTCAATCAAAAGTTACAAAACTAAATTGAGCTGGGGCTGGGGTGATCCCACTTGACATAGTATTAATTTAATACTATAATAGAGTTCCCCGCGCAAGCGGGGGTGATCCGCTCAAATCCGTGCTTTACCGCTTCCTCAGCCGGAGTTCCCCGCGCAAGCGGGGGTGATCCCGAAAGTTCAGGCTCGCGAAACAGAAACTCTCAGTATTCCCCGCGCGAGCGGGGGTGATCCTTGCCCTTGCGCGTTACTCCTACGGGAAGTTTGGTATTCCCCGCGCGAGCGGGGGTGATCCCTACTTGTAACCCAATGCAAGCCCTGAAAGGATGTGTTCCCCGCGCAAGCGGGGGTGGTTCGCGCCGAGCGTAAAGGAAAGCGGAGCGCGCTCGGCGAACGAATCGCGACGAAGTTCGCAGCATTATACGCGAACCCGTTTAGCCTATGCGTGAGCTTGCCAAGAATGATGCATTATCGTGTGGGCTGAGAATGTTGCGGATAACCACTCGTCCGCTTTTGTCCGGTGGAAATAACCCCGGACAATTGCGGATAAAATTCTTGCGAAAGTCGAAAGGATACGATAACTACTGATATGAAAAAGATAATTTGTTTTAGCGGAGTTGAAGCTCCGCATGGGGTCGAAAGCGCAGCGGCAACCGCATCGACCCCGGCTCACAATCTTTATAACGCAATCGTCGACGGCGAACTGACTAAAGTTCGAGTTTTGCCGCATAAGGATTTATTCGGGCGCGAGGGCTACGCTGTTTGGCCGGGACCATTTGAGTGTGAAATCGGCGCGGACGGTTTCGTTTCGGATGTCCGGCACTCCGATGAGTTGCTTACCGGATACAGCCTCAAAGCCGCAAGCGGCGGTGCGATCACTCTTGGTGTTGAGGAAACGCAATATGGCTTCGTTTCGAACGCTCCGGTCTACATTGTGGAAAACGCCTCTGTGATTACAGATTACAAGACTACTGTTGAGCGGATTGAGACCGATTGGAGCGCTAACTGGTGGATCCGGTTAAATGATGCGGGTCTGATTTCAACGATGTGGATATTCCGGCAGATGCGGCACGGCAAAAGCGATCCTCTCCTGGACGAGATTAAAAAATTCAAACCCGCAAAAGGTCCTATTACGGATGGTATGAGCATTGAATACACATATTTCGAGCCGCGCAATCCGAACGGGAATAAGTTACCGGTTTTTGTTTGGTTTCACGGACTGCACGGCGGAACGTCCATTTGGACAAGCCACTTTGAGTGGAATCCGATAGCAAGCTGGGCAAGCGGCAAATTTCAGGGACTATTCAATGCCGGAGGCTGTTACATCATCGTGCCTAAGGCGAATGAGGATTTACGTCCCGGACATAACCAAGCGTGGAATGACAGACAGGCGGAACCTTTTATGAAGGCATTAGAAGATTTCTTAGCTAAGCACGAAAGCGCGGATCCGGCACATGTTTATGTCGGCGGGTACTCAATGGGCGGAATTATGACCTGGATTACCGCGTCCGCGTATCCGGAAAAGTTTGCCGCCGCTCTGCCCTGCTGTGGGTGCGGCGAGCCGGACGTGTTCAAACGGCAGCTTGAGCGCCTTGAGAATTTGCCGGTCTGGGCGTTTGCGGGAAAAGGCGATACCAAATACGCCAATCTGTTCGAGGAGCATATACCTTCGCTGATTGAGAAGGCAAAGAAGAACGGCATAGAGTCTAGGCTGACTATCCTGCCGGAAGGTTATTTGATGCCGGACGGCAAGACGCGTATTCCTCACGACCATTGTGTCTGGATCCCGATGTTCAACAATATGCTTTTTGACAGCGGTGAGCCGTATGGAGACAAGGATGGCGCGGCGGTACCGAGTACAGTAATTGACTGGCTGAATAATTACTGATGTTCAGGTCACATTTTATCAGAATGGTTGCGGTAGTGAACGCGATATTAGCCGTATACGTTTTTTTCGATCTCGGCCAGCGATTATCGGATGAGTTCGCCGTAAGTAAAAACTTTAACGAAATTTGCGCCGCTGCCGGAATAATGTACGATCCGGATGCGGTAAGCGATATGCCTAAGTTCGGCTGCGTGTTTACCCGCGATCCGGCGGATGAGCTTGCGTTTGTCAAGCGTTTGCTTGGCTCTGATACAATCGCAAGTACGCTCGGCGGCGGAATAGTGCGCTACACCGGGAAAAACGGAGAGGCTATATTTCGAGACAACGGAGCGTTCGAGCTGTCTCTGCCGGATTTTGAATTCGACGCTAACCACAGCGACAGCGCGGTCAAACTTGCGAGGGTACTGGGGCTGGACTTGCGTAAAACCGACGAACGCGCCGGAACGCTCACATACGTACCGGTTTATGACAAGCGTGAGGTTTTCAACCGGAGTGCTAAGTTTGAGTTCGGAGCGACAAAAGGCGTTACAATCAGCGGCACATACGCGTCCGGCACGGCGACTCGCGTTAAGGAACCGAAAACATCAGAATTTACTACTGTCGCTCCGAAGTTCTGGACTGCGCTCGCTGAAAACGGATACTTATTGAGCGTCATCTATTACGCCGAAGCGGGCTACATCTACGCGGAGTCTGAATATGCGGTGGCGTGGCGTTTCAGCACAGACGTCGGAGATTTCATATTCTCCAACGGCAAAATTACGGAAGGATGACGGACAGATGAAATTTTCACTTCTCAGCGTGAGCTATGACGACGCGGAGCGCAAATCGGGGCTTTACGGCGCAATTCCCGATTTGATGATTGATAAATTAGTTGACGCTTTTGAGCCAAACTATATGCGTGCCGAGAATTTCCTGCGGGTATTACGCGAATCTCCCCGCGCCGAGAACATTGCCTACCGCCAGGGCATATTGCAAGACTTTCTGGATAATAGGCAGCTGCTTGACGATCTGACGGAGTCTTTCAAAAGCTATGACGACATGAGACGCGACTGGCAGGAACTGCGTTCCGCCTTGGGTACATATTCTTCTTTGAAAGCCACAGCCGACTTCGTTGCCGATACGCTGTCTCACTTCACCGCCGTGCGAGGTCTGACGGAGGGTTACATACTGCGTTCTGAAGGGCTTAACGCGCTAAGGTCGTGGTTGCTTGAAACCTCTGACGGCGATGCCATCAGAGAACTGACTGAAATCTGCTCGCTGTGGAGCCGCGACAGCATCGCCGACTACGAATGGCGTCTCAGCATCAGTCTTAACGAGGTCTTGCGTTTAGACTTAGCAAGTGTTTCGGAAGTTGCGGAGATTACGGAAACTGCTTTGTTGAAACGGATTTTCACTAAGAAAACCGACGACAGCGCGATCGACCTTGGCGAGTTCCACTCCGATGAGGCTCGGGCTATGCTCGGCGGCGCGATTGACGAGGTTTACTTCACTCTCACGACCATAGCGGGAGCGTTATACGAGATTTTTCGCGGACTGTCCGCAGAGCTTGACTTCTACGTCACGGCGGTTAACTTCGTTGAGTATTTACGGAAATCTTCTATGTCCGCCGTCTTTCCGAGTGTTGAGGGTTCCGAAATCGACATAAAATCCGTGTATGACCCGCTGCTGATAGTCGAGGGGCTTGGCAAGTCGCGGATAATTCGCAACGATTTCAAACCCGGCAAAACCGCTAACTTGATTATTCGCGGCGAAAATGCCGCCGGCAAAACCGGCTTTTTGCGCGCCATAGGCATAAGTGTAATCTTTGCGTCAGCCGGACTGCCCGTGTGTGCCGAAAGCGCGGCTATCGCACATTTCAGCGGAGTGTTTACCCAGTTTTCTAAGGCCGAAACGCTATCATCGCTTGACGAGTCGGGGCGGTTTGAACAGGAAGTTCGCGAGCTGTCGGAAATAGTCGGCAAAGAACTTAACGGCGCTCTCATCCTGCTTAACGAGACATTTCAAAGCACATCGTACAGCGAAGCATCGTCGGCTATTGTGAAAGTTTTGCGCCGTATGGAGAACTCGGGAGCGCGGTGGATATTCGTAACGCATCTGTCTTCGCTGCTCGAAAGTCCTCCGGCGTCTGCGTCCGTTGCGGTGATGGAGAATTTCAGGTTTTGCGCAACCTGAGAGACAGCATCGGTTGGACAGGTTGGACAGCGGCACGTTTCATTTCAGTCGCTCCTTCAACTCCCGCCGTACCCGCTCTAAATCGCTGTCGTACAGCAACGGTATAAACATTTGTATCTCGTCTATGGGTTTATCCCACCACTTGAACACTCCGAGTAGCGCGATAAGCTCATCATCAAAGCGTTTACGCAGAGACTTCGCGGGATTGCCCGCCGCAATCGTGTACGACTCGATGTCACTCCCGACCGTGCTGTTTGCGCCGATTATAACGCCGTCGCCGATATGAACTCCGGGCAGAATCGTCACGTTCTGACCAATCCATACATCGTTCCCGATAACCGTGTCGCCCTTGTCAGGCAGTTCGGACAGCGGCGGAGCGTTCTGCATCCAATGCTCTAAGATGTAAAACGGGAAGGTGCTTGCGGCGTTCATTTGGTGATTTGCGCCGTTCATTATGAACTCCACGCCATCCGCGATTTGGCAAAACTTCCCGATAATCAGCCTGTCGCCGTAAAACTCATAGTGGTGCGTCACGCGACTTTCGAAGTCAAGACCGCTGTAATAGGTAAAATCGCCGACAATAATATTCGGACGGGTTATGGTCGGCTTTACATACGAGACCCCGAAACCCGGAACAGGACGCGTGTTGTTCGGATTCGGCGATAGTTCGAGAACACAAATATGCCGCGTTACACCCCATTGGGGATGCTGAAACGCTGTAGTTTCAAAGCCGCGCTTGCGGTAGAATCCGACCGCCTCATCGTCTGTTTCAGCTTCAATCGGCAAAGCATACAGACCTTGCAAAGCGGATACCATTTGTCCGCCAATGCCTTGCCGCTGTTTGTCCGCTGCGACTGCTATGAGGTGAATCTCCGCCTTATCTGAATGTACCTCAAAGCCGCAAATGCCGAGAATTTCGCCGTTTTCCACCCAACCGAAAAAGTGAAGATTATCAGACGATTGGTATTTCCCGACCTCTTTCGCCGTGCCCTCCGCCGAAGCGTCAAAAGCGGCGAGTGCGATAATCGCTCCGACTTCCGACTCGGTTATGCGGTACTTAATGTCTTTGAACATCGTTATTTTGCCTCATATTCTACGGTGTGAGCGATTTCTGTGACACGTTCGCCGTCCGCCGTGCTTGACGCGAATATGTCCGTGAACCCCGCAAGCGCAAGGTTTCCCATAGTCTTAGCCACGGCCGGCCACCTCCCTCGCGAGAGTTTCATACGCCGCCGCGACTCTGCCGTTCGGGTCGTGTGTGAAAATGCTCACGCCCTGCGCGGAACACTCCGCCGCTTTCACCGAACGCGGGATATGCTCGCCGAAAATACGGATGTTCTTGCCATAGGCATTTTCGATTGAGCCGATAACTTCCTGCGTGAGTCGTGTTCTGCGGTCTACAATCGTCAGCAGTATGCCGCCGATGGT
>JAITKN010000119.1 GCA_031278415.1 Oscillospiraceae bacterium | reverse complement strand
ATATACGGATAACGAAGATGTCGTTGCGGCGGCTTATTTGCACGATGTTTTGGAAGACGTGCCAAGCGAAAGGTATTCTGAGGAGAAAATGTTGGCGGATTTTGGGGCGAGGGTGCTTGAGATAGTTGAGCGCACATCTGAAAACAAGCGGGCAGACGAGAAAGCTAAGCCTTGGACAGAGCGCAAGGAATATTATCTGGAGCATTTGGAAAATCTAAAAGACCAAGACGCATTGATTGTGTCCGTGGCGGATAAAATCCACAATATTGATTCTATGTTGGCGGATTACCAACAAGTTGGTGAAGATTTATGGAAAAGATTTAATGCGCCGAAAGAAAAACAGCTTTGGTATTACAAAGAAATCGGGCGAATCATCGGCGAAAAACCAGTTCCGGACGAATTGAAGAAAACTCTTTTGGAAAAAATTGCAAAACTGGCAGAAATTATTGAACAAAATTAAGAATCGCCTGACGCTTC
The DNA here is from genome assembly GCA_031278415.1 of Oscillospiraceae bacterium. GTDB lineage: Bacteria > Bacillota > Clostridia > Oscillospirales > Oscillospiraceae > JAISJH01. The sequence continues at coordinate 18,270 of JAITKN010000119.1, read as the reverse complement.
GGACTCTTTGATGGCTTTGGTGTGTGTTTGTCAATGATGTGAACCATATTGATGAGAAATTGCCCCGGTATGGTTCTTTCGCCGCCGGGAGCCTTCCTCGCCTATGGTTCGTCAGGCTTCCGGCGGTGGCGCGGCGTCTCAGACCCCCCCTTGAATTGCTGCCAGGCGTTCCGCCGGGCTTTTGCGCCCCGGTGTCCGCATGGTCTTGTTGTTGCTCCATTCCGGATGCCCGGTCGGTTTGCGGTTCAATTCCTCCACGTCCCCGAACTTCTCCCGGTCGTAGAAATACCGCTGATCGTTGCGGTGGCTCCGCTCCACCTTGCCATTGTGCCACGGTGTTCGCGGCGGGATGGGCTTGTGGGCAACGCCCGCTTCCTCCAAAGCCGTGTCAAACGGGCAGGGCTTCCCCTCGCTGATGAACCGGCACGTGAACTCCGTTCCGTTGTCCGTCTGTGCCCGTTTGTATCGGGAACGGGAACGCCGCTTGCGCCACCGCTTCACGCTCGACAGCGACACCCCGTACATTCGGCTTGCGTAGCTTTTCCCTTTCCTCATCGCCAGCTTAACTGCCGATTGACGTCTGTGGGCTTCCTGTGTTAAAATGTTCATGAGAAGTTCTCCCTTTTCGGTTAATGGTCTTGTTGTGATTCCATTATACCATATCCGGGTCTGAGCTTCTCTCTTATTGGGTCATATCATTTTAACACATACAGGAAATGAAAAAAGTTCGGACGGCGTGAGCCTGAGCGAATTGGCTGAAAACTTTCCGGAGGTATCGGAGGCGTTGGATGGCGCGTACGCGGAGGTTACGGCGCGGCTGATGGAGCTGCTGACCGACCCGGCAACAGGTTGCAGACTTAAAAAACAATGGTTGATTGTTAATATTGAGATACCAATTAAACGTTGCGTCTCCCGGCAATTAGAGACAAGCAGTAGTCCGTTAATGTAGAGTTTATATCCGAATCACGCGCAAGGTTTAATCGGGGGAGCAATAAAATCAAGACGCAACATTGCGTCCGAGCGCCAATATTTACGATTCTGTCTGCATTAAGCGCTCTTGTGCGCCGAATATACGCACGAACTCCAATGCTTCCTCGACTACGCTTTTGTCGGACAGCAGTTTCAGCGATACGAGCGGCACATCCGCGCTGCGCTCAATTTTTACACGTTTAGCAAGAAAGCGGTCGGAGAGCAGCGCGGTTAACTTCATGCCGTCAAACTCCGCAAACCTGAATATCAGATTGCCGCCTTTCTGGCTTACGTCAACTACCCCGATGGCGGCTGCCTGCCCGCGCATAAGAGCTACTTGTATAAGCTCTCGGACGCTGCCGGGCAGTTCTCCGTAGCGGTCGGTCAGTTCGTCCTCCATATCATCCGCATCCTCTTTATCGTCGATAAGGGCGATACGGCGGTAGATGTCCATACGCTGCTCTGCCGATGGTATATACGCCTCCGGGATACTGGCGGAAACGCTTAAATCCGCGCTGCACGAGGGTTTGCGCTTTATGGGCTCGCCCTTTTCTTCAAGGACTGCTTCCTCGAGCAGCCGCAAGTACATATCGAATCCGACGCCCGTCATATGTCCGCTTTGCTCCGCGCCGAGCAAATTACCGGCTCCGCGAATTTCCAAATCACGAAGCGCGATTTGGACTCCGCTGTTGAACGCCGCGAACTCGCGTATGGTGCTTAACCGCTTCTGCGAGACATCGCTGAGGAGCTTGCCTGCGCGGTAAGTAAAATAGGCGAACGCGTGCCGCGTACTTCTGCCGACGCGTCCGCGAATCTGGTGCAGCTGCGCCAATCCGAGCTTATCCGCGTCTTCGATAACCAAAGTGTTTACATTGGGTATGTCAATTCCGGCTTCAATTATGGTGGTGCATACCAGAATCTGTATATCGCCTGAACTGACGCGCTCCATAACGCCGCTTAACTCTTCCTCGCCCATTCCGCCGTGCGCAACAGCGATATTAATTTCGCCGGCGCTGATTTCAAGCGCGGCGCGAATTTTAGCGGCGGCGCGGTCAATGGTCTCAATTCTGTTATGCAGGTAATATACTTGTCCGCCGCGGCCGATTTCGCGCCGTATCGCGTCCGCGATAATGCTCCAATCGTGTTCAAGAACATATGTCTGCACGGGGAACCGCCCCGCCGGAGGTTCCTCGATGCTGCTCATATCACGCAGTCCGGCAAGTGCCATATTGAGCGTGCGCGGAATCGGCGTAGCGGACATTGACAGCACGTCGATTTGCTTTGTAAGCTGCTTCAGTTTCTCTTTGTGAGAAACGCCGAATCTCTGCTCCTCGTCCACGATAAGCAAACCCAAGTTTTTGAACGCTACATCTTTACTTAATATTCTGTGCGTTCCGATTACAACATCAGCGGTGCCGGCTTTAATTGATTTAAGAGATTGAGCGGTTTGCTTAGGCGTTTGGAAGCGGCTTAAAACCTCTATGGTAACAGGGAACTTGGCGAAACGCTGAGACGCGGTAATGTAGTGCTGACGCGCTAAGACGGTTGTCGGAACCAAAATCGCCGCTTGACGGCTGTCCGATACGCACTTCATCACGGCGCGGAGCGCGACCTCCGTTTTGCCGAAGCCCACATCGCCGCATAACAGCCGATCCATCGGAACGGCTTTCTCCATATCCTGCTTGATTTCGGCAATTGCCCTGATTTGGTCGTCGGTTTCATTGTAGGGGAAAGCGTCCTCAAACTCCCGCTGCCAGCCGCTGTCCGGATTAAACGCGTACCCGGCGCGTTTGACGCGTTCAGAGTAGAGTTTAATCAGTTCGTCCGCCAAGTCTTTAGCGGCGGCTTTGGCGCGCGATTTTGCCTTAGCCCAATCAGTACCGCCGAGCTTAGACAAGCGAATTTGCCCGCTGTCTCCGCCGCCGATGTACTTGCTGACCAAATCAAGCTGAGTAGCGGGAACATAAACTTTGTCCGCGCCGCGATACGCAATTTGTATATACTCCTTGCGCGCGCCATCCGTATCAATCTGTTTCATACCCAGGAATCGCCCGATTCCGTGTACCTCGTGTACCACAATGTCGCCGACGGACAAATCCGTATAGCTCATCAGCGATTTTTTGCGCTTAGCGGAGACCCCGCCGCGCCGACGTTTAGCCGCCGCGCCGCTTAGCCGCGTCTCCGCAATTCCGGCGGAGTGGAAGACCTGACCTTCTGTGATAACAGCCAAGGACATTGCCGGATATTCCATACCCGCCGACAAACCTCCGAGCGTGATTGCGCATTGTCCTTTCTCAGGCAGTTGCAGCAGTTTGAGGTCGATAAACACGGGAATGTTCGCATCCGAAAGCAGCTCGTTCATATTCCGCGCTTTTTGCTCATCGCCGCACAAAATGACGACGCGGAAATTGTCGTTTACATATCGCCTGATGTCGTCCAGCGCGGTTGGAAGTGAGCCTCCATAGCCCGGCAAATGTTTTGCCGTAAGCGCAAGCGTAATTTTAGGGTTCAGCGGATAACTTGTTCTGCGGAACGCGTCAATCATCAGCGCGGCGCGGTTTGCCTTTATGAAGTCGCCGACACGCGATCCCCATTCGCCGTAGAAGTTAGCTATCTCGCCGCACAGTATTCCGCTTTCTAAAAGCGAAGATACGTCCTCATTCATACGCCAGACGTAGTTTTTGGCGCGTTCCGCCAAGCGAGTCGGCTCGCGCAGAATAACGATAGCGTTGTCCGGCAGATAATCAATTCCGAGCGTAAGAGTCTTGCCGCAAATCAATCCCATATACCGGTCGGCGGTTTCCAATTTAAGCCCGCCGCGCACGCGCTCGCAGTCGGCAAGTATGTGTTTTTTCAGCGTGTCGGAACCTTTCAGTCGAACGATTTTGGCGCAGAGCGCGTCAAGCGCGTCGGCAAAACCCTCTGTCATACCCGGCAGCGTTTCGGCACAGGGAAGAATCACGGCAGATTTATAATTCTCTATTACGCGCTGAGTTTCCGGATCGAACACGCCTATGCGGTCAATTTCATTGCCGAAGAACTCCAAGCGCATAGGCATAATGCCCGCCGGACTGAAAATATCCACGATACCGCCGCGCCGCGCGAATTGCCCCGCGCCCTCGACCTGCTCCGAACGTACATAGCCCAGTTCGACAAGCCGCTGTAATAAATCGTCCGGTTTAAGATGTCCCCCTAAGCGAACGCTTTGAGACGGCACCGTGTTCATCGTGCGCTGAAGAAGCCCGTCGGGAGTAGCAACGATTATTCCTGCCGCACCGATTTGCGCGGCGTATAGGGTTCGGATTCGCTCCTGCTCTGCGTTGCGGCTGATTATCTCCGCGTCGTGGAAAGTGAACTCCCTGGATAGCAGCACATATGTATCTTCATTCGTAATAGCCGCGATATCGGCGCGGATCCGCCCCGCGTCAGGTTCGTCCGGTACCACAACGACAACCGGACGCTCCGTAACCTGACGCAAGGCGGCGGCGATGTGCGCCGTGTGAACCCCGTCCGCGCCGCTTAAAAGCAAAGCGTTATTAGCTCCGAGCCGCGTCATCAGCGGTCGAAGCTCTTTGCTGTTAAGAAGTTCTTGCGATAAAAGTTTCATTCCTGAGCGTTGAAATTCGCATCAAGCATTTCTTCGTAAGTCGCTTTGCCGCGAACTCCGACCGCCGCGAGTTCCGCTTTGCCGTCGCGGAACAGCACGACCGTGGGAACACTTTGGATTGCGAAACCCTCCGCAAGCTCCTGCTCTTTGTCAATGTTCACCTTTGCGAGCTTAAAGTCGCCGCGTTCCTCGTAAAGCTCTTGCAAAATCGGCGCAAGCATCTTGCACGGACCGCACCAGTCAGCCCAGAAGTCAACAAGCGTAAGCCCGACCGCAACCGCGTCCTCCATCGTTTCCTTTGTTAAATTAAGAACCTCTTTTGCCATATCGGCAGTACCTCCGTTTACTTTGTATTGAATTTCGCGTTATTATCCCACAAGACGAGCGAATACAGGCGAGAAGTCGAATTTGCCGCAAAAATTAATGTTTGCCGTTTACGTCAGGTTGTCAGCAGCAAGTTAGCGCTATAAGCCGCAAGTTGTCCCTCTCCGACCGCTTTCGCGATTTGCCGCGGATTGCCAATACAGTCACCCGCAGCGAATACTCCGTCAATATTGGTGTTGATGCCGCCGGACAATTCCAGTCCCGGCATAATCGCGGAGTGGGCGATTGCGGCTCGCAATATGAACACGCACGCCGCGTCTCCGCGATCTTCAAGACTGCTGATTTCCGCAACCTCGCAATTGAAGCGTTTCAGAACCGCGATGTCCTCTTCGCAATCTCCGCGAAGCTTAATCACCGCGACCTTTTTCCCGCAGTACAAAGCTCCGTCGCAAACCGCGCAGTAGCTTACTCCGTGACCGAGCAGTTCCGCCTCGCCGGGCAGAGTTTTCGTTCCGTCCGCGCCGATAGCGATAATAAGAGCCGAACACTCGTAAACGTCCGCGCCGACCGTAACCATAAAGCCCGCCGACGTTTTGACCGCGCCTGTCGCAAGCCCGCGAATCAGCGTAACACCATCCGCGCCCGACAACTGCTCATACATCAGCGCAAGCAGATCCGCGCCGCTTACCGCCTTCGCCCCCGGATAGTTGTCTATACGCTTAGCTTTGTACAGACCGGAGTCTCTGTAATCAGCGGAGATAACCGCGATTTCGCGCCCCATATTTGACAGAGTAAGCGCGGCGGATATCCCGGCCGGCCCGCCGCCGATTATGATTGCTTCGTACCTCATCATTCTCCTCAGTACCCGAAAACATCAGGGACAAATCTGTTGTTATAAAAAATTCTCTTGATATTCTGCCCGAACCGGTGTATACTATTCTACACCACTTGAGAGGATTATGCAAGATGGAAAATGAAAAGTTTATATCTGTGCCTGAAATCCCCGAAAACTTCATAGATAAATTTGTCGCGGAGGACATCGCCCCGGGCGGACGCTTTTACGGTCAACCCGTACATACGCGCTTCCCGCCCGAGCCTAACGGATATCTTCACATAGGTCACGCGAAAGCGGCGCGTATTGACTTCGGCGTCGCGGAGAAGTTCGGCGGAATCTGCAATCTGCGTATGGACGATACTAATCCCGTCAAAGAGGACGAAGAGTTCGTTGACGCGCTTAAAGAGGACATACGTTGGCTGGGTTGGAATTGGGACGACCGCTTTTTCTACGGATCCGACTACTTCCGGCAGACGTATGAATACGCCGTTCACCTGATTAAGAAAGGGCTTGCGTACGTATGTGAGCTTACCGCCGAAGATTTCTCTAAGTATCGCGGCGATCTGCAGAATCCCGCCGTAAGCCCGTATCGTGAACGCTCCGCCGAGGATAATCTGCGTTTGTTTGAGGAGATGAAAGAGGGCAAATATCCTGACGGCAAATACACTCTGCGGGCGAAGATTGACCTCGCTTCAGGTAATTTCAATATGCGTGACCCCGTCCTGTACCGTATTCGGCACGTGACCCATCACCACATAGGCGATTCGTGGTGTATATTCCCGATGTACGACTTCGCGCACCCGATTCAGGATGTTATAGAGGGCATTACGCACAGCTTCTGTTCGCTGGAATACGAAGACCATCGCCCCCTTTACGATTGGGTAGTCAACAACATTGATGGTTCCTGCAAGCCGCGTCAGATAGAGTTCGCGCGGATGAATATCAACTACGTAGTACTAAGCAAGCGGAAACTGCGCTATCTTGTCGAGAGCGGATTAGTGAGCGGGTGGGATGACCCGCGTATGCCCACGATTCGCGGACTGAGGCGGCGCGGCTACACTCCGGACGCCATAAACGACTTCTGTGAGCGCGTAGGCGTTGCCAAGGCTTACAGCATTGTGGATTACGGTCTTTTGGAGGCGTGTTTGCGCGAAGATCTTAATCGACGCGCGGTTCGCGCTATGGCGGTTCTCCGTCCGCTTAAGCTGACCATTACTAATTTCCCCGCAGACGAAACCGCTGTGTTCGACATTGAGAACAACCCGGAAAATGAAGCTGCCGGAACTCGCCAAGTGACCTTTTCACGCAGTCTGTGGATTGAGCGCGACGACTTCGCGCTTGACCCGCCCAAGAAGTACAATCGCCTATTCGTTGGCAATGAGGTTCGACTGAAAGGCGCGTACATCGTCAAGTGTATCGGCTGCGGCACCGACGCGGACGGCAATGTCACAGAGGTTTTCGCGGAGTATGACCCCGCAACATCCGGCGGGAACACGTCCGACGGGCGTAAGGTTCGCGGTACCATACACTGGGTGGATGCCGCCGCCTGCGCGGACGCTGAGGTTCGACTGTACGAACGCCTGTTCTCCGTTCCGGATCCGGACGCGGACGGCAAAGACTCCTTAGAGTTTCTGAATCCGAACTCCCTCGAAACTCTGACCGGCTGCAAATTAGAGATGTCTCTTACTTCGGCTGAACCCGGAAGCGTGTTTCAATTCCTGCGTCTTGGATATTTCGTTGCGGATACCAAAGACAGTAAGCCCGATGCGCTTGTTTTCAACCGCGCAGTCGCGCTTAAAGATTCGTTTAAGGCTTAGCGGACGGAGGTGCCACGGATGAACAGACTTCAAAAATTTGCCGATTGGCTTGAAAACGTGTTCTGGTATCATTACAAGTGGTATTGGGTTCTCGGCGTTGCCGCCGCTGCGTTCGCGGCGCTTAGCCTTTACGGTAACATAACTGAAATCCACTATGATTGGAAAATCGCCGTCTACGACTCAAATCTTCTTGAAGATTTTTCGTCAAACGCGGCTACCGCCGAGGTCTTTCTTACCGGATTTCTGCCGGATTATAACGGCGACGGCAAAACCCAAGCAGAGTTTGTATACATCGCGGAAACTCCGGATATTATCGGGGACGTGCCGCTGTTTACGGCGTTTAGCGATAGCGATATATACGCGCTTGTCTCCGATCTTGAAACGCTTACCGAGTGGCAATCATACGGGTTCCTGGGTTCGATATACCCCATTCCGAGCGAGTGGCCATCATTCGCGTCAGTCGGGGTACAGAGTTCCATATACCCCTTTCCGAACGGCAAACTGTACGCGGCGGTATGCAACAATCCTCCCGCCGTAACCGATGTTGAACTCGCGCGCGCAAACGGATATTCTGACGCCGAAATCGCCGAGATGGATGCTGCCATCGCCGCTCAGCGCGCGGAAAAAACCCTAGTGATAGATGATGCTCTGCAAACGATAGATGATGTTCTGCAAACGCTAAACAGCGGTAAATAGTTATCCTCCGCAGTAGGGACGGAACTCGCTTGCTGTTATGGCTTGCTCGGCTAATTTGCCGCGCATTGCTGCTTCGCCGGCTGAATTTTACGTATTAGACCCGTATTTTCGGTGTGACACCGCGTCTCGAAAAGCTCGTGACAAGCGTTGCGAGTCTTTTTTCTTGTCTTGTACCCGAAATCCCGCGTCATTTCTTGCGAAGTTTAATCGCGCGAGCGACAAATATTTCGCGAAAGACATAATTCGGCAAATTATCGGCTTCAAAAAAATTATAATGCTCTTGAGGTGAGAATAAATGAAGCAGAAGATAGTCTACATACCGATAAACGAAATACGCCCGAATTCGGCTCAGCCGCGCAACTTTTTTGAGCCGGACGCGCTAAAAGAGCTGGCCGCGAGCATCAGGCAATTCGGGGTACTCCAACCGCTGAATATCCGCAAGATGGGACGGCGGTACGAGCTTATCTCCGGGGAACGGCGGCTTCGCGCCGCAAGAGTCGCGGGACTGTCTAAAGTCCCATGCATAGTAACAGACGCGGACATGCAAAAAAGCAGTCTGATTGCCCTGACGGAGAACATCCAGCGGCGCGACCTGGACTATATCGACGAAGCGGAGGGGATTGCGCGGCTGATTCGCTGCTATGGTATGACGCAGGAGGAGTGCGCGGTCAAGCTCGGGAAATCGCAGTCCGCGATCGCCAATAAGCTCAGAATTTTAAGACTTTCGCCGGAAGTTTTGCGGTTTATGCGGGAACATAATCTCAGTGAGCGCCACGCAAGAGCATTACTGCGGCTTCCGGGCAATGATTCGAGAATGAGCGCGGCGGCGAAAATCGCGGAGGCGAACCTGACGGTCGCCCAAAGCGAGGCGTTGGTTGAAAGCATGCTAACATACGCCGAAGACGCTGAGCGTCCGATTGCGGATTCTTGCCGCGAAGAACGCCGAACCGCCGCCGAGTTTATTGACGCGCTGCTTAACGAAACTTCGGCGGACAAGCCGGATACCTCCGCTCACAGCAGAAAACTTGTCGTTAAAGACCTGCGGATTTTTATCAACACGATACAGAAAAGCCTTGATACGCTGAAACGCTCCGGAATTGACGCCGAATACGCTCAGGATGAACGGGAAACGGAAACGCTGCTGACTATAAGAATCCGCAAGGCGGCATAGTACCCCGCCGCAAAAATATCGGCTAGGCAGTAACGCTTTGGCGCGTTCTTGCGTAATATGTGCCAGACGGAATAGTCCGTCGAGTAGATTATGTTAAGAAAGGCGAAAGAACTATGGCGATGACTATGAAAATTCACAAAGGCAATACATCGTGCGGGTGCGTCAACGGAGCAGGCGCGGGAACGCCGATGATATGCTATCCGATGTATCCGCCCTGCGGCGGTTGGGTCGGAGGCGGATGCGGATGCGATTGCGCGGACGGCGGCTTCGGCAGTCACGTGTTGGCTCGAGCGGGCGCCCAAATCGTATGCGATACGGCTCCTATAGCGTTCAATGCCAATACAACGGAATACGGAGGATATATAAGTCACATTCCGGGCGGAGCGGAATTTGTGATAACTCAGCCGGGACAGTATTTAGTAAGTTGGTCGGTAATACTTACGCCGGGACAGGGCGGAACGGGAAGCAGTTACACATTCCTTGTTCCGGATTTCCCGCAAACCTCGGCAACCGGAATCGAGGGCACATTAGGCTACGATGGAACTGTGCATAACGCCAACATACTTACGCTCAGCGCGGGCGATGTGATCACTCTGACTCCGTCAGGCGTGAACCCCGGAACCTGCGTGAATATTAATGACGCGGTAATGGACATTACCAAAATCACATAAGCGGAAACACTGTTCTCATCAGAAGCAGCATAGGCGGCGGCATAAGCCCCGCCTATGCGCCGTTATGGCGAAGTTTTGCTGTTTGCCGCCGGCGTATTCCCGTTTTATGAGTATCCAAGCAGGACATAATACCGCGAAGATTGCGTATTGCAGTACACACTTTGTGGGGATGTCCCCCAAGGTTTGGTAGAAGTCCACGAAGTGCTCGTAGAAGTCTCTGAGACATTCAGAGGACACTCTGAAACATTCAGAGGACACTCTGAAACATTCAGAGGACACTCTGAGACATTCAGAGGATACTCTGAAACATTCAGAGGACACTCTGAAACATTCAGAGAAGACTCCCGAAACTCGTTTTTGCGCTCGGCGCGGTCGTGCTGTTCGGCAAAAGGTCTGGCGGAAACATCGGCGGACGCCGCGTGAAAATTAATCGGAAAACGCTTGACTTTTGGGCTGTTACGCGATATAATGCGGAGACATAAGGGGAGTGACCGCGGTCTCGTTTCCGTCGGTTGTTGATTATCATTTATAAAGGAGCGCGTATTGAAGGTACTGGTCTTAGCCGGCGGCGGCGATGTCGGCGGCGCGAAAACTCACATCGTCAGCGCGTTTGAGCTTATAAACCGGCGCGAACCGGATTCGTGCCTTATGGCGTCATTTCGGGATGGCGATTTCGCTCAGACGGCGCGGGAGCGCGGGATTCCCACCATCGTTATCAACAGCGGGAACCCGTTGAAGGACTTCAAAACTCTGAAAAGAATCGCTGTCAGCGGCGAATACGATATTATCCACAGCCACGGCGCGCGCGCAAATGTAATGGCGATGCTGCTGAAACGATACGTCAAAGCGCAAACGGTTACGACTGTACACAGCGACTATAAGCTGGACTACCTGGGACGTCCGTTGGCAAACATCACCTACGGATTCGCAAACAGGGTCGCGCTTCGCCGCATTGATTACCTCATAGGAGTCACGGACGCGACGGCTTGTATGCTGACGGAACGGGGATTCGCGCCGGATCGGGTATTTACTATTCACAACGGGATCGAGATAACTCCGGACGCTCCGATCCGCGCTTCAGCGGACGCGCAAGTGCCCGTCACGATCGGGATTGCCGCCCGTCTGAATCCGGTTAAGGATGTCGCGGCGCTGATAAGGGCGTTCGCGAAACTGAGCGATTTGAACGTTCGACTTCGCGTCGCCGGCGACGGAGAGGAGATGGACGCGCTGAAATCGCTTGCCGCGGAACTTAACGTTTCGGGGCGTGTGGAGTTTTTGGGGTGGGTAAGCGATATGGATGGATTCTATTCGACGCTGAACATCAACGCGTTATGTTCAATTTCGGAAACCTTTCCCTACGCGCTTTTGGAAGGCGTTAAGGCAGGGCTTGCCACCGTCAGCAGCAGGGTCGGCGGTGTTGCTCAAATGATTGACGACGGCGTGAACGGATTTTTATTTGACGCCGGCGATGTTGACGCGCTTTCGGCCGCGCTGCGCAGATACGTTATGGACGCGGAGCTTCGCGCCGTCCACGGATCGAAACTCCGCGAGAAAGTCGCGGAGCGGTTCAGCCTGAACGCTATGGTTGATACTCAGGCGGAGATTTACCGCGCTATTCTCCGCAAAGCGAAAAAGCGCGTCAAGCGTTACGGGGTCGCGGTATGCGGCGCGTATGGAATGGGGAACGTCGGCGACGAGAGTATTCTCGGCGGGATTCTCGCCGCGATTCGTGAGGCGGACGCGGACATTCCCGTCTATGTTCTGTCGCGCAGTCCGCGTCAGACGCGCAATGTTCATCGCGTGCGAAGTGTACATACATTCAATATGTTCAGTTTCTTCAGACTGGCAGGCAAAGTAAAGGTCTATCTTAACGGCGGCGGCAGTCTCATTCAGGATCAAACAAGCAGACGTTCCCTTTGGTTTTATCTTTACACGATTATGACCGCTAAACTTCGCGGCGCAAAAGTATTTATGTACGGCTGCGGGATAGGTCCCGTTTCCCGCGGAATGAACCGCAGACTTGCGGGTAAAATTATCAACAGATACGCCGACGTCATTACCCTGCGCGAGGACGGAAGCGTTGCGGAACTTACCGCGTTGGGCGTCACGAAGCCTACGGTTAAGCTCGCCGCCGACCCCGTATTCGGGCTGAGTTTAGCCGCGGACGCGGACGCGGATGTTCGGTCGAATAGAAGGATCGCGGTCGCTCTCCGCGAATGGCCGGGAATGTCCGCTAAAATTCCGGAATTTGCCCGCGTACTGGAATACGCCTATGCTGTGTACGGACTGTCGCCGCTGTTTATCCCGATCGACCGCCGCGACGGCGCGGTTGCGGAAATGGTTGCGGCGCGGCTCCCTAATACGGTACCGCGCGAATTCACGCCGCCGCCGGATACGCCCGAAGCGGCCGCGGCGGCAATGTCACAGGCGCGAATCGCGCTCTCCGCGCGTCTGCACGGATTGATTTTCGGCGCGGCGGTCGGTCTGCCGCTTATCGGGATTGTCTATGATCCCAAGGTTAAGAACTTCCTGGACTACATCGGACAGCCGAATTACATTGACCTCGGCGCCGTGAGCTTCGACGCGCTGAAAGCCGCGCTGGACACTTCGGTAAAGAACTTTTCCGCGCCGAACGCCGCTCGGTTGCGCGCATTAGAGCAGGTTAATCGCGTAACCCTTAAAGAATTGCTTGCCTGATTATCAGACATCCTCGGAAACTGAGCCTGATTTCGTTGTCCTCCCTTGCGGTATCTATATACAGCGGCGGTCGTCCGCCTTATTATACGCAGTTTCCGAGGCGGTCTATTGATGGTCTCATTCGCGCTCGCTGTCCTCTTTGTCTCCGCGCATTCGCCGCTCTGTATCAAGCAATTGGCGGTTGATGGCGTCAAGTTGCTCGGATACGTCCAGACGCTCGGCCAGTTTGCTTGTTTCCATACCGGCATAGCTGCTTTCTCCGCGATATGACAATTTAAGCAGCACGGGCGTTATAATCGCGCACAGTACAACCATTATAACGACCGGCGCCATAAAAGATTCGTGCATCAACCCCATTGAAGCGCCTTTATTGGCGACAATCAACGCAACTTCTCCGCGGCAAAACATCCCGATTCCCACCCGCATAGAGTCGCCGGCGGATAGTCCGCAAAGTTTCGCCCCGATTCCGCAGCCTATAAACTTTGAAATAATAGCCGTCAAGCAAACCGCTATGGTAATCACCAAAATGGTACCGTTAAAGTTCGTGATTTGTACTTTCAGCCCTATTCCCGCGAAGAAGATAGGTGTCAGCAGAAGGTATTCCAATGGTCGGAATCTGTTTTCGATATAAGGAGCCTCCTGTGTAGTGCTGAGCGCGACCCCGACCGCGAACGCTCCCGTAATATCCGCAACCCCGAAAAATTCTTCCGAGCAATACGCAAACACTAAGCAGAATATAAACGCGAGTATGGGAAAACGCTGTAAATGTTTGTTTTTCAGACGTTTGGCATACCAACCCATAAATTTATTCGCCGCGAATCCAAACACGATTACGAAGGCGCAGAACAAAACAATCTTCAGCAGCATTAACGGGATACTGACATCAGTATTCCCGCCAAGCGATGTTACAACGGTAAGACAAATCAAGCCGAGAACATCGTCGATAATCGCCGCCGCCAAGATGGTGTTCCCGACCTTTGTACTGAACTTACCCAATTCCTTTAACGCCTCAACGGTGATGCTGACTGATGTAGCCGTAAGTATTACTCCGATAAATATGTTCTGATAGATGTGAATGGTCGTGTTTTCGCCTTGGCTTTTATTAAACAAAAATCCAACCGCGGTACCCATAATCAACGGCACAATAACGCCGGACAAAGCAACTAGGAATCCGGATTTACCGGCGCTTTTCAGTTCTTTAATGTCTGTTGTCAGTCCGGCTGTAAACATTAAAACTATAACACCCAGTTCAGAAAACGTTTCCAGCAATTCGCTTGAATGAAGGATATTCAGACAAGCGGGACCGAAAATCAAGCCCGCTAACAACGCTCCGACAACCTGCGGCAGATTAAATTTACGTGTCACCAGCCCGAGCAGCTTAGTTGAAAACAAGATAAGCGCGATGTCAATTAAATACCTGTACTCCATTTATTTTGTCTTTGCGCCTCCCAAAAATAAAATCGTGTATAATAAACTTCAGCTCAACATTGAGTTCAAGATATTTTGCATTGCTCCGAAAACTTCGGCGCCGCAAATCTGAGCGCGGTATACAGCAGCAATCCGATGACCGCGCCAAGCGTGTTCAGCCACAAATCGTCAATGTCGCTCCAACGTCCGAGCGGATACTGAGCGATCTCAATCGCCAGCGAAAATACAAATCCGTATAATATCACGAACCCTTGTTTGATCTTCATTGACAGCGGCAGCAGAAATCCGAAAGGTACAAACAACGCGACATTCCCCAGTACATTCGTGACGAAATACCAAGCCGAGTGACTTCGCAGCCACTCGCGCCAAGATCGGTCAAGCGCGTAAAATACCCTGATATTTATAGGTTTGGAATTGGCAATATCCCACGGCGGAAATATTGTTTTGGAAACAATCCATACAACGCTTGCCGTAAACAGCGCAAGGGATATTTCGTGAGCAAGGCTGCTCTTCCGACCATGCCTGCGCGCTAATCGCAAAACTCTCCACACAAGATATATAACCATGCAAATCAATAAATCACGCATACACGCATTGTAGCACCATCTGAAGTTAAAGTCAATGATTTTGTTGAGCGGGAGGCGACATTTTGCGTTGGTTATGAAAATTAAGGTGTATGAAAGCGAGCGGCGGCGCGGTCAGATTGAGGGGACTGTGCCATCTTCATATTTGTCCGATCTGTCCGCGCCTATTTAGGACACCTTATTTACAGCTTGCCCAATTGACCGATGCCCAAGGCAAACGCGGTATGGGAGAGTAATCCTCGCCCATACCGCAAATAGCCGCTGTTTATTACGCCGCCGTATACCGCCGAAGGATCGCCGCGACCTCGCTTCGCTTGACGTTGTCACCCGGGCGAAGTCCGTCAGCGTCGCCTTGCAGTATGCCGCGCCCGACCGCCCACGCGACCGCGTCCCGCGACCAGTCGGAGATTTGCGCGGAGTCCGTGTAGCCGGAGAGGTTTCTGCTTTGCGGGGCGTCGGGGACGCCGGAGCTTTGCGGGGCGTCGGGGACGCCGGAGCTTTGCGGGGCGTCGGGGACGCCGCCCCCTACATAGTATCGCCACAGGATTGTCACAAGCTGCTCCCGAGAGATCGGCGCGGTCGGGTTCGTGCCGTCGGTGATGCCTTCGGCGATGCCCCACTCCCACACCGGCTGATACCACGGCTCGGTGACGATGTTCGCGGCGGGAGAGTTCTCGATCCGCGCAAGAATCATTACCCACTCGGCTCGAGTGAGATCGTCGCTCGGGCAATAGGTGTAAGTAGTCTCCTTGCCCCTCATCAAGCCCGCGAAGGTCACATCAAGCACGTCAGAGTAGAACCAATCGATCTCGTGAACATCAATGTATGGGTTTGTGCGTTCGGTGTCGACGCTTGTATCGGGCGACGCGCTCGGACTCGGACTCGGACTCGGGCTTGGCTCGGCTCCACCGCCGCCGCCCCCGCCGCCACCGCCGGAACTGCTGCCGCCGGAATTGCCGGAATTGCTATTGCCGGAATTGCTATCGTCGGAATCGCTGCCGGAAGCATCGCGCGCCGGATAATCATAGGGATCTTTCGGGTCAGTTCCGGCGTTGTATTCCTCCTGATTGCTTGCCCCGTCTCCGTCATCGTCTCCGTTCGCAAACGGATTACCTCCGTCTTTCGGATTGTAGCTGTGTTCGACCTCCCAACCGTCGTCGAATCCGTCGCCGTCGGTGTCGGCGTTGTTCGGGTTAGTGCCGTGTTTGTAGACCTCGTCACCATCCGTCAATCCGTCGCCGTCAGTATCGGCGTCGGTGTCGAGCGGATATGTCAAAAGCAGCCGACCGGTCACGGAAGCATTTGCGGTTGCATTTTTCAATCCGGTGGGTGTGCTGAAATTCAACACTGTTGTTGAGATGCCGGTAACCGTAAGTGTTCCCGCCGCTCCGGTGTCGGCGGGCGATGTGTACGTCGCTGATGTGGCGCTTGTAAGCGCACCTATTCTGATCGACGCCGAGTATGCTTCATCGCCGTTGCTCGTCAGCGTAACCGGCACGGCTTGGTCAGAAAGAGATAATACGGTAAGTTTCGATGCGGAATGATCTGACAAATTTACATATGTCAGTTTATTGTGGATGCAAGTCAACGCTGCAAGATTTGTACATTCGGACACGTTCAACTCCGTCAGGATATTGTTGTCGCAATACAGATACATAAGCGCGGTACAACCGGACACGTTCAGCTCTGTCAGGATATTGTTGCCGCAAGACAGATATATAAGCTCCTTATAACCGGACACGTCCAGTTCCGTCAGCTCATTGGCGCCGCAATACAAATTTTTAAGATTGGAACAACCGGTCAGGGTCAGCTCTGTCAGCGCATTGGTGCCGCAAGACAACGTTGTAAGCGCGGCACAACCGGACAGATCCAGAGTCTCCAGGATATTGGAGTAGCAAGACAAAGATGTAAGCAAGGTACAGTCGGACACGTTTAGTGCCGTCAGCTTATTGGAGTAGCAAGACAAAATTGTAAGCGCGTTACAGCCGGACAGAGTCAGAGTTTGCAGACTATTGCTGCCGCAGGACAAAGTTGTAAGTCTTACAAAGTCGGACACGTCCAGCGCCGTCAGCTCATTGTCGGCGCAAAACAAATGTTCAAGATTGGTACAATCGGACACGTTCAGTGTCGCCAGCTCATTGGAGTAGCAAGTCAAATCTCTAAGCGCGGTACAACCGGTCAGGGTTAGTGCTGTCAGCTCATTTTGTTCGCAAGTCAAACCTGTAAGCTTGGAACAATTGGTCAGATCCAATGTCTTCAGCATATTTTTTTCGCAATACAGAATTTGAAGCGCATTATAAGCGGCGGACACGTCCAACGCCGTCAGTCTATTGGAGTAGCAACGCAAATCTCTAAGCGCGGTAAAGTCGGTCAGAGTCAACGTATCCAGTTCATTCTCGCAGCAATTCAAAGTTTGAAGCGCGGTACAACCGGTCAGGGTCAGGGTTTTCAGACTATTGTTGCTGCAATTCAAAGTTTTAAGTTTTTGAAGGTCGGACACGTCCAACGCCTCCAGCTCATTTTCGTAGCAAGACAACGTTGTAAGCGCGTTACAGCCGGACACGCTCAGCGTGGTCAGGCTATTGTCGTAGCAATACAAAGTTGTAAGGTTTGCAGAGCCGGACACGTCCAACGCATCCAACTCATTTTCGTAGCAATACAAACTTTGAAGCGAGGTACAGCCGGACATGTTCAGCGTTTCCAGACTATTGCCGTAGCAAGACAAATATGCAAGGTTGTTACAGCCGGATACGTTCAGCGTCTCCAAGCTATTGCCGTTGCAGGACAAACTTTGAAGCGAGGTACAGCCGGACATGTTCAACTCCGTCAGACCGGCGGCGGAAGATGGATAAGTAAAAGTTGTAAATGCGGCGCCGGACAAATTCAGCGTCTTCAGGCTATTGTTTTGGAAATACAAATCTTTAAGCGCGGAGCAACCGGACGCATCCAACTGCGTCAGACTATTGTCTTGACAAGCCAAATATGCAAGTTTGTTACAGCCGGACACATCCAGATTGGTCAGTTTATTGCCGTAGCAATACAAATATGTAAGGTCGTTACAGCCGGATACGTTCAGCGTCTTCAAGCTATTGCTGTGGCAAGATAAAGTATCAAGCGCGGTACAGGCGGACACGTCCAGCTCAATCAGGCTGTTGCCGTTGCAAGTTAACGTTATAAGCGCGGTGAAATGTTCAATTCCTTGCAGGGAAGCGATGGAGCGATTAGGAATATTAAGGTATGTAATGCCTGCGATGTCCGTTTGCGTCAGAACAGAATCGTTGCCATAGCTCTGTGATGTGAGATAGTTTCTGAAAGTCTCGTCCGGGAAATTATCTTCGTCAATCGCTATATCGCCCGTCTCCGCCTTCGCCGTTAGGGTGAAGTTTAGCGCGAGGATTATCAGGAGCGCGGTTGCGACTGCAATCGTGAGCGTAATAAATCGGTGTAAATTTACGTTATTTGACGAAATCT
>JAITKN010000110.1 GCA_031278415.1 Oscillospiraceae bacterium | reverse complement strand
CCCTCACACGCTCCAAACAGGCGCAAAACCAAACCCGAAACGCTATCCTATCCGGCGCGGGTTCGCCGCTGCTTGCCCAATCGCATAATTTTAACATTATTCGGAAATTAATGCACATTGCCTCTTGCCGTAAATCCTGAAATCCCTTGCATCAAAATTTTTTTTGAAAATTTTCAAAAAAACGCTTGACATTTTGAGAAAATTTTGAAAAAAACGCTTGACATTTTTAGAAACTTCATAAAAATTGCAAATTGCGGGTTGCTACTCACCTGCCGGTCTGACTTCGTAATTCCTCAGGCAAAATCCTATTAAATGTGTGAATATTATCGCGCAATTCTGTGTATTTATGCGGTGTTCTGCTCAAAAACAGGTATTTTTATCCGTTTTTGTGGATGTAGCTAAGCAGTAACGCAATGCGATCTCCCTGAATATTTTTTTTCAAAAAACGCTTGACAACATCGGACGAGTATGTTAATATATTATCACAAATGAATAATTGCTCATATGTTCTCAGTTTCCGCGTATAGGCGCGGTTTAGAACTGCGGTTACATCCGTATTTGAGCGTTTTTATACTTTACCAAGGAGGGATAACTTTGAGGAAATCTTTTTTGCTGCGGGGTCTTGATTGCCCGCATTGCGCGGCTAATATTGAGCGCGAGGTGAGCGGTATTGAGGGTGTTGCGGAAGCAAGCGTCAACTTTTCAACGTCCGTACTGCTGCTTACGATATCGGAAAGGCTTGCCGGAAACATCACCGAACTTATACAAGCCGCGGTACACAAACACGAAAGTGAGGTAGAAGTAATTGACAATGACATCGTATCGCCTGAACGCTCTGCCTCTCATAATGCGGAATCGCAAGCACATGCGCACGAAGATGGCGGGAAATTTCTGATTGCGCGCCTGGTCGCCGGAGCTGCCGTGTTCGGCGCGGGACTGCTGATTGACCGCCTAACGCCTGACGCGACGCGCCTGACTCTAGCGGTTTTTTCCGTCAGCTATTTGCTGCTCGGCGGCGATATCCTTATTAAAGCCGCGCGTAATATCGCCCGGGGACAAGTGTTCGACGAAAACTTTCTGATGGCGGTTGCCTCAATCGGAGCATTCGCGATAGGCGAGTATCCTGAAGCGGCGGCGGTAATGCTGTTCTATCAGGTCGGTGAACTGTGCCAGGGTATGGCAGTGCGCAAATCTAAAAGATCTATCGCCGACTTAATGGACATCAGACCTGACTACGCCAATCTTCAAACCGGCGCAGAGTTTACAAAGGTGCCGCCGGAGAGTGTTCAAATCGGAGACATAATCATTGTAAAACCCGGCGAAAAAATACCTCTGGACGGCATTGTAATCTCCGGTGATTCTACCCTTGACACGACCGCGCTGACAGGCGAATCCGCGCCGCGCAAAGCCGGCTCCGGCGACCGAGTATTGTCCGGATGTGTTAATCAAAGCGGCGTCCTGACGATTAATGTAACGGAAACCTTCGGGGAATCTACCGTAGCGCGGATATTGAACCTTGTGGAGAACGCGGGCGCGAAAAAAGCGCGTACGGAGAATTTCATTACCGTATTCTCGCGCTTTTACACACCGCTGGTCGTCATTGCCGCCGCGCTCATAGCGGTCATTCCTCCGCTGATTTTCAGCGGAGGATGGTCGGACTGGATAAACAGAGGGCTTATATTCCTCGTCATCTCCTGCCCATGCGCGTTGGTAATTTCCATTCCGCTGAGTTTCTTCGGCGGCATAGGCGGCGCGTCACGGAGGGGAATTCTTGTCAAAGGCGGCAATTACCTTGAAGCTCTGTCTAAAGTTGATACCGTAGTATTTGACAAAACAGGTACGCTCACTTATGGTATCTTTAAGGTCACGCGCCGAATCCCCGCGAACGGCATAAGCGCGGATGAATTGATTGAACTTGCGGCCTACGCTGAAAGCTACTCAAATCACCCTATAGCTAAATCTATTCTGAGCGCGTACGGAAAGCCTACCGACGGCGCGGTTCTCACGGACTACGAAGAAATAGCCGGATACGGCGTTAGCGTAAATGCAAACGGAACCCGCATACTTGCCGGTAACAGACGGCTTATGGAGCGCGCCGATATCGCGTTCGAGGCGTCCGCCGCGCCGGGTACCGCCGTTTACGTCGCGTCAAACGGGATATACGCAGGCTGCGTCATCATAGCTGACGAAATTAAGCCGGACAGCAAATCTGCCGTCTCCGCCCTTAAATCCAAAGGTGTCCGTTTGACGGTAATGCTGACCGGAGACAATCCGCAAATCGCCGAAGACACAGCGGCGGAACTTGGCATAGATGAGGTTTACGGCGGACTTCTGCCGGCGGATAAAGTCGAAAAAGTGGAGGCACTATTGACACGGACGACACGAACCGGCAGAAAGCTCGCCTTTGTCGGCGACGGCATAAATGACGCGCCTGTTCTTACCCGCGCCGATATAGGCATAGCGATGGGAGGACTCGGTTCCGACGCGGCAATTGAAGCCGCCGATATCGTTTTGATGACCGATGAACCATCAAAAATAGCCGAAGCGATCGAGATTTCAAGGTTCACGAAGCGCGTTGTATGGCAGAACATCGCTTTCGCGCTGGGCGTTAAGGGCGCGTTCCTGCTGCTTGGCGTATTTGGCATAGCCACTATGTGGGAGGCGGTCTTTGCCGATGTCGGCGTGGCGTTATTAGCCGTACTGAACGCCGCAAGAGTAATAAGACACTAAGCCGCGCCATTCAAGCCGAAATAAAATGAGCTGACCGAACAACATGTTCGGTCAGCTCGTTATGTTTCGGAACTTAAAATACTCTGCGCGCTGTAACGTAGGTCTTGCTGTAGTAGCTGTCCGAGAGGTTATTCAGCTTAACCGTATCGCCGCCGCTGGAACTGTGAATAAACACTCCGTCGCCGAGATACATACCCACATGATTGATACCGCCTCCCGACCCGAAGAAAACAAGGTCGCCCAACTGCAAATCGTCCTTGCTGACTTTCGTTCCGACTTTGCTCTGCCTGGCAGAGTTATGCGGCAAGTCATATCCGTACTGCTTGGCAATATAGTAGATGAATCCGGAGCAGTCAAAGCCGGTATCGGGGCTCACGCCGCCGTATTTATAATCTGTGCCGATAAGGCTCATTCCCAGTTCCGCCATCGCCCCGATAGTGGTGCTTGCGTCAAATGACAGCGAGTGCGTACTGTTAGTATAGCTGTAATTCTTTGCCGACTTTACAGTAACCGTTTCGTCCGCGCCCGTATCCGTATCAGAATTGTCCGAGGCAAAAATTATACGTACATAATCGCTGTGAATGTAGCCAATATTGCCATCGCTAAGTTCCACCTTGTACCACTTTGTGAACGCGCCGATGACGTCAATGGTGTTCCCCAAGTCAAGCTGCTTGATTACGCCGGAATCCTGAGTCGGCCGCTCGCGCACATTGACATTTTCGCCGACAATTTCGCCGGTTCCGACCGGGAAGACGGCACCATCAATTGGCGTAACGAACTCCGCTTTCATAAAACCGCGCTTACCGCGATAAACAACCTCGTACCATTCGGCATTAGCCCACTTAATAATAACAACATTGTCGGATTTATTCGCCTGAGCAAGTGACGACGAATCCTTCGTCGGCTGTTCGCGCAGATTGACATCGTTACCCTTGACAATGCCCGCGCCTTCGTTAGCCGCAGACGCTTCAGCACCGCTGAAGGCAATGACCGCGAATACCACCACCAATGTCATAATAATCGCATTGAGTTTTTTGTGTTTCTTCAGTACCACTTTTAAGAATTCCCCCCATGGTTTTGCGACCAAGGAAAATTACACAACCATTTCGATTTCGGCTATTTCTTCAAATGCCGATCCAGCCAGGTCGCGGCTAAGTCTATCGCCTCGTATAATCCTTCCCTTGTAGCCTTATTGACTACACGGTCGCGTGATTTTATTGAAGTGTTTGTCATCAGCAGTTTAATCTCCACCACTTTTGACACGCTTAGGTCTTTCAGCTTCTCCGTTTTAGCTATCCGCATCTGCACGATATAGGGAGAAGTAACATCTCCGTAATAAATGATTCCATTCTCCGTGCCTTGACGTTGCAAGGGATATCCGCGATAGCTTAATTTTCTTACAGCTTTCTCTTCAACCATTATTTCCTCCTCTCATTTGGCGTAACCAAATTGTAACATATTTGTTTCCACTTGTCAAGCTTTTTTTAAAAAAATTTTTCCAACGTTGCCGGACATTTTTATTTGTGACATTTTATCACAAATATTGTCTGTTATTCAATATCCAAGTATGACTTCAAAAGCTCTCTCAGCAAATCATCGCGCTCCACAGAACTAATCAGGGTACGCGCCTTGTTGTGACTGGTTATATATGTCGGGTCCTCCGTACACAGATATCCGATAAACTGATTAATCGGGTCATATCCTTTTTCTCTCAGCGCATCGCAAACCGTGTTTACAATTGTGCGAATCGCCGTCTCTTTAGTGATTTGCCTAAATTCTTGCGTAGATCTTGACGCTTCATTAGACCTGTTTTGTTGATTGTTCATAGGGGATCCTCCTTTTCATAACAAATACTCCTAATCTCTTATATGATTTATTTTAATCGGCAATACAACTTTAAGTGTTGTATGTGAAACTATTTTTATTTAGAATAACATATTATTTGTTATCTGGCAAGCGTTTTTTTGAAACTTCATAAAAATTGCAAGTTACTGCTCGGCTGCACTCTGTTTTTTGTGAAATTAAAGAAAAACCCATTTCGGAGCGAATAGCGGCGTAAATTTTATGAAACATCATTTTTGAAAATCCTGTCGACCCCAAATTCGCGTTTTCAGGGCAGCTGAGTTGTAACGATTGCAAGATTGCCCAATCCCGTAAATCTATTTAGGCAAGTGTCTGCTGTTCGGAGTACTCGAAAGTAACCGTACCGTCCTCATTATAAACGGCATGCTCTTTCAGCGCGTTGTAAAGCACTACCGCCGTGACTATCAGCGCGATCAGGATTATGCCGATTATTTTCAGCACGGCACGAACTTTCGGACGGCGGCGGTAGATTTTAGGAGCGCCCCACATCGTTTAGCCCTCTATCCGCGCTATTCTGCGCCTATGACGCCCGTTCGGGTCGTCCGCGTCGTCGAAGCGCGTGTCAAGCCACACTTCGGTAATTTTCAGCGCGAGTCCCTCTCCGGTCACACGCGCACCCAGCGCGAGTACATTACTGTCATTGTGACGCCGCGCAGCCTCCGCGCTGAACACGTCTCCGCATAAGGCGCAGCGGATTCCGCGAACTTTATTCGCGGCTATGCTCATTCCGATTCCGGTTCCGCATATCAAAATTCCGCGCTCCGCGTGTCCGGACGCAACGGCATCGGCTGCGGCCTTTGCGTAATCGGGGTAGTCAACGCTCTCACGCGTGTTCGTACCGAAGTCTGTATACGTCAATCCGCGCTCCCGCAAAAGTTGGATAATGGAGTTTTTCAGCTCCACGCCGGCATGGTCGCAAGCAATAGCTATCATTATGTACGTCCTCCGAAATTTGTATTTTAGGTTACGGCTCAAATCCCTAAAATCGCGCTGATTGGGTTGGTTTTCATCAGCCACGACAGCACAACGGTACCGCGCAGAATGTCGCTCGGAATCACAATTCCCAAGAAACCTATAGCCCACGCGATGACAAAGCACAAGAGCAAACCTTTAACAAAACCAAGCACCGCGCCGCCGACCCCGTTAATAATGCTCAAACCGGGGAGTCGGAACGCAAAGTTCACAAGGTTAGCCACTATCGCGAATAAAATCAAGATCAGTATAAAAGATACAATCAACACTACCGCGTACGCTAAGGAACTTGTTATCCGATCTTCCATCGCCTCTTTCAGGCGCGTTCCGACTTCGTTTACGGATTTCGTTACCTCTTCGGAGATTTTCGATGCCGTGCTTCCTAAAATTCCAAGTTCCGCGACCGCGCTTTCGCTCACGCTTGACGCGGCATCGCCCTGAGGGTTCGCGTCAAA
Organism: Oscillospiraceae bacterium; assembly: GCA_031278415.1. Lineage (GTDB taxonomy): Bacteria > Bacillota > Clostridia > Oscillospirales > Oscillospiraceae > JAISJH01. The sequence continues at coordinate 8,082 of JAITKN010000110.1, read as the reverse complement.
CTTAGACTGCGCGGAGTCAATCGCCTTGTCGACCTCTCCGCTTATAAACGGAGCCAGCGCGGGAACAAGCTCGTCAGAAAAATTACGCGCGATAAAACTCGACCCCGTGAACGCGACTACAAGCGCGATTACCCCGCTTAGTCCGAGTATAAGTCCCTTACGCCAACCTTTCCAAATAAACAACCCCATTATCGCGACTATAATTAAATCAATGGCCAATGACATATTCCTACTCCTTATTATTCGTCCGCGGCTGAAGATTCAAACCACTGACTGCCGTCAAATTTAACTGTTCCGGTACCGGCGCCAACTGAGTATTTTGCCTGCGTAAGCGTCAGCCGCCCGTTTTCCGCGCTGTATCCTGTCCAGTAGCCGTCGGTGATTTCGTATTCCGAAAATACCTTTGCCGACGAGTCGAAAATTGTTACACGCTCAGCCGCGACAGCAAAAATCCGATTCCGTGACAAATAGCCGATTTCGTAGTACATTGTCTCCGAGGTGGCATGGCTGCCGTTCTCATAGCAAACATACTCGCCGTTTTCAAGTACCGGATTTGCCAAGTCAAACACTCGGAATTTACACCCATCGGCAGAAAGCGTTACTACCGCAAAAGTTTCGGCGTTCGGCTCTAACGCGCCGGAAACTATGTATTCGTCGGACGAATACCACTTAAACGCCGCTTCGCCAATACTGTCGTAGATCGTAATAACTCCCTTATATCCGGTCTCTTCCCCAATTTCAAGCGTATAGACATTACTGTCATTCACTACGGGCGCGATAATTCGGATATACGCGATGACGCTGATAACTACTGCGGCGATTGTGATGGTCAGAATAAAAATCTTTTTCTTCATACGCAATTATAATCTTACGGAGTAAACGGCATTTGTCATATACAGACCCTGCGGCGGCGCGGTAGGACCCGCAAGCGACCGTTTTTCGGACTTCAAAATCTCCGCAATCTCCGTCGGTTGAATCTTCCCTATCCCCACATATACAAGCGTTCCCACCATCGCGCGAACCATATTATATAAAAATCCGTCCGCAACAACTCTGAGATTTATTATATCACAATTTTTGAAAATGTCAAATGAAAAAATTGTCCGAACCGTGCTTTTTACATTCGTCCCGACAGTTCGCATCGCTGAAAAATCATGCGTACCAATAAACTCTGCCGAACCTCTGATCATTGCCCCGGTATCAAGCGTATGAGGATACCACCAGGAGCGGTTATTCAAAAGCGGATCGCGAACCGCCGCGCTATGAATACGATAAGTGTATTCCTTTTGTTCACAGTCAAACACCGCGTGAAAATTCCACGGGACTTCCCGCGCTCGCTGAACCGATATATCATCCGGCAAACGCGAGTTCAGCGCAAACGGAAGCCTATCCGCCGGAATCGCGCAGCTTGATCGAAAATTCGCAACGTAATACTCAGCGTGAACGCCCGCGTCAGTCCGTCCGCATCCGATCACAGACACAGCTTCTCCCGTAACCTCGGCAATCGCGTTTTCGAGCGTACCCTGCACCGTAACGGCGTTCCTCTGCCGCTGCCAACCGTGAAATCGTGTGCCGTCATATCGCAGGATGAGCGCGATATTGCGCCGAGTTTCAGCACTGTCAAAACAATCGCTCATACCGGCAGAAAGCGCGTGATAATCACGGCGGCAGCGAATACCGCTCCCGCTGTGAACGCCGCCGCGTCACAGGACATGTATCTCAGCTGTTTCATTTTTGTGCGTCCCTCGCCGCCGTGGTAGCCGCGTGCCTCCATCGCGACCGCAAGTTCGTCCGCGCGCCGGAACGCGCTGATGAACAGCGGAATGAGAAGCGGCAGAAGCGCTTTCGCCTTCTGCAGTAGATTGCCGCTCTCAAAATCCGCGCCGCGAGCTTTCTGCGCGCTCATAATCTTGTCGGTTTCCTCTATAAGCGTAGGTATAAACCTCAGTGCGATACTCATCATCATTGACAGTTCGTGAACCGGCATTTTCAGTTTTTTCAGCGGATTCATCAGCGACTCCATAGCGTCCGTAAGCGCAAGCGGCGATGTTGTATAAGTCATCAGAAATGTTCCGCTGACAAGCATCAGGATTCTCAGCGTCATAAATACAGCGTTGCGAATCCCCTCCGCCGTAACGGTCAGCACCCAAAAACTTAAAAGTACTGTTTCCCCGCGAGTATAAAAAATGTTCAGCAAACCGGTGATTACAATAACGATTATAAGAGGTTTCATTCCGCGCAGAATCAGTTTCGGCTTGATTTGTGAAATTCCTATGCATACGCACAACGCTATCAAACAAATCGCGTATCCGGACGGACCTGTGCACAGGAACAGTACAACGATGTAAACCAGCGTCAAAATCAGCTTAGTACGCGGATCAAGCCTATGGATAATAGAACTGCCGGGGAAATATTGTCCCAATGTCACATTCTTCAGCATTTGATGTACCTCTTGATTTCTTCAGCCGCTTTCTTTACGGTGTATACGGATGGTGTTATCGGCAAACCCATTTCACGCAGTCTCAAAACAATCTGCGTAACTTCCGGAATATCAAGCCCGATTTCGCGTAAGCGTTCGGCGTGCGCGAAAATCGTCTCCTTTGTGCCGTCGAACTCAATGTCACCATTATTGAAAACGTAAACAATATCCGCGTACTCCGCAATCTCTTCCATTGTGTGCGTGACAAGCACGAGTGTACAACCGGCAGCCAGTTGATATTCTCGCAGGTTTTCAAGTATAAACTTACTGCCGTATGGGTCTAATCCCGCCGTAGGTTCGTCCAGTATAAGGACGTCCGGGCGCATCGCGATTACGCCGGCAATGGCCGCGCGTCGCTTCTCACCGCCGGAGAGCGAAAACGGCGATTTATCAAGCAGATCCGGTTTCAGCCCGACGAACGCGGCCGCCTCGGCGACACGTTCCGCGATTGCGTTCTCGGGCAGCTTCAAATTGCGAGGTCCGAACGCTATATCCTTAGCGCAAGTCTCCTCAAACAGCTGATATTCCGGATACTGGAAGACCAGCCCGACCTTTCCGCGAACTCCGGGCATAATTTTCCCGCCGTGCCAAATGTCTTCGGCGTTGAGTAAGACTCGTCCGGACGATGGTTTAAGCAGTCCGTTAAGATGCTGAATAAAAGTACTCTTTCCGGAACCCGTATGTCCGATAATCCCCGCAAATATCCCGCGCCGAAGTTTGAAATCTATGCCTTTAAGCGCTTCGGTCTCAAACGGAGTGTCCGGCGAATACAGATGCTTTAACGCTTTTGTTTCCAATACACAGTCGCCGCACCACACCGATGAAAGCGGCGCGGGTTCGGTTGACCTCGTGTCATATGCCGTGTCCAAGCCGCCCGCCTTAACCGCGCCGATAACCTGATTAGCGCACTCATCAATGTTCAGCGCGTTTGCCGGAAGTCCCAACTCTCCGCATAGCCGAACCGTATCAGGGACACCCAAACCCGCTTCGTCCAGTATTTCCGCATTTACAAACACCTCCCGCGGAGTGCCGTCCGCAAGCACGAAACCATCCGCAAAAACTATCACACGATCGGCGTCAATTGCCTCCCGCATATGGTGCGTAATCAAAATAATCGTTATGCCCATTTCTTTATTAAGGCGATGCGCTACCTCCAAAACCTCGGCGCGGCCACGCGGGTCAAGCATTGCCGTGGATTCATCAAGCACAATACACTTCGGACGCGCGGCGATTGCTCCGGCGATTGCCACGCGCTGTTTCTGACCGCCGGAGAGTTGATGCGCAGCGTGAGTTTTGAACGCGCCCATCCGCACCGCTTCAAGGGCGCTGTCAACGCGGCCGCGGATCTCAGAAGGGTCAACTCCGGTATTTTCGCATCCGAACGCGACATCGTCTTCCACAATACTCGCCACCAGTTGATTATCGGGGTTCTGGAATACCATACCGACCGTTGAGCGAATTCGGGGAATATTCGCCTCGACAGACGTGTCTAATCCATCTACCCACACCTTTCCGCCGCCCGGAATATTCAGCGCGTTCAGCGTTTTCGCGAACGTAGACTTACCCGAACCATTATGCCCGAGTATAACCGCGAACTCGCCCCGCCTGAAACTGAGGCTGATACCGCGAAGCGCGGGTTCGCCTTCGTAGGTGTAGGTTAAGTTTTCTGTTTTGATTAAGATGTCGTCCATCTGCAACTCGCTCCGGCGGGCAAAAACAGCCCTGAATCCTCAGATTTTATCGCAAGCTCCCGGCTTTCGGTATGCGCGTTATGAAAGCGTAAGCTGAATGTACTTTCCGCGATGTAGGTAAGTGTCGCAGGCGATAGACCCGCGGTATAAGAGTTAATCAATACGAAACTCGGATCATCGCTTAGTATCTCGGTACACATTTTACAAAAGCCGTATAAGTCATCTTCAAGCTTCCACATCTCTCCTTTAGTCCCTCGGCCATAAGAGGGAGGATCCATTATAATTGCGTCATATCCGCGGCCACGTCTCGCCTCGCGCCGAACGAACTCGCGGCAGTCGTCCGTTATCCAGCGTATGGGCTTATCCTCAAGTCCGGAGAGCTTCGCGTTTGTCCTTGCCCGATCGACCATACCCTTGGCTGCGTCAACGTGACAAACAGCCGCCCCCGCCGCGGCGCAAGCAAGTGTTGAGGCTCCGGTATACGCAAATAGATTTAGTACGTTTATTGTAGTTTTACGCATATTGCCGCCTATTCTCTTTCGTATCCAGTTCCAATTAGCGGCTTGCTCGGGGAATATTCCGGTATGCTTGAAGTTCATCAGGTTAACTCTAAATGTCAGGTCAAGGTATGAAATGTTCCAACTGTTGGGGAGCTGAGGGTTAATTACATCCCATGTTCCGCCGCCTGAGCGCGAACGGACATATCGCGCATCGGGAGTCCGCCATAGCTCATTGCGGCTGCGGTCAGTATCCCAAATAGCGGTCGGGTCAGGACGGATAAGGACATATTCGCCCCAACGCTCAAGACGCTCGCCGCCGCCGCAATCAAGCAAAGCGTAATCACGCCCGAAATCGCTGTTCCATACATTTTTGTCAGAATTTATCACCATACTATTCCTTGTTTAATCCATAATAATTATCGTATTTTCAGCAATCTTGCTATTTTATCACCTTTTGGAGCAAATGTCAAATCTTCTTTTGTGATGATTTTGAGGATTATCACCAAAACGGCATACACAATTACAGCAACAATTATCGCCGCGCCGAGAGCAATCAACTGATGGCCTGCCGCCCTCATAACCGCATAGTATATGAGCCAAGCCGACCCGCCCATAGCCGCGTTAGCAAGCAGCAATTTGACAACGCTGCCGTTAAGTCTGTAACCCGTTTTGAAAGCGAGGACGAAGATATTCAGAATGCTGATAAGCGCAAAACTTGCGATAGTGCCTATTGCCGCGCCGCGTATTCCGAGAACCGGAGTCAAAAAGTATGTGCTGCTGACTTTAAGGATCCCGCCGCAGATCATCGTGTATACAGGTATGCGTTCCTTGCCGTATGCTTGCAGTATAGCGTTGGTTACCAAGGTAACGCAGGTAAAGAATGAAGCGATCCCCAAGATCGTAAGCAAACCCGCGCCCTCCATGTGACTGCCCGGATAGACAACATTGACAATAGGCGCGGCGAGTACGCTAAGCCCTATGCCTGCCGGGAGCGCGAGCAACGCGGTCAGCTTAAGGGCGGTACCGGTGACGCTTGCGGCGCCCTTAGGATTATTGCTTGCCAGGCGAGCGGCGATGGCGGGGATTACGCTTATTGTGAGCGGGACTATGAAACTGCTTGGTATATTAAAGAGCGTCTGCACCTTCGAGAAAATTCCATATAAGGTCTTTGCCTGAGCATAACTGTAACCGCCTACGTCCTGTAAACGGCCAAGAATCAGTTTGGCGTCTGCCAGCGCAAGTATGGACAGCACGGACGCGCCGATCGTAATCGGAATGCCGATTTTGAAAAGCTCCGCAAGCCGAGACGCGTGACGCTCCGTATGGTCGGTGGCGGAAGCCGCGTTTCCGCGAGGGGATTTGACCTTTATCACAATAAACAGAAGCGCGAGCGCCGCGCCGAGCGTAACTCCCGCGATCGCGCCTCCGGACGCCAACGGCAATCCGTATCCTTGCTTAGTGAGGAACCACGCAAGGGCGAGTCCGAATACCAGTTTGCCAACAGTTTCTATGATTTGCGAAACGGATGTAGGCATCATATCCGATACTCCCTGACTGTAACCGCGATACGCGCTCATCATACAAACCATAACAACGCTCGGCGCAAGAGCGAATATCGCGTACCGCGCTTCAGGGTCTTTCATCCAATCAGCCAACTGAGGGGCGAAGATGAGCATAATCGCGGTTGATACTCCGCCGAGCAGAAGAAACGCCGATCGAGCGGAAGTAAATGTTTTGCGCACAAGCCACTTGTCGCCGAGCGCGTCGGCTCCGGCAACTAAGCGGCTGAGCGCTACCGGCAGACCCGCGGTAGAAATAGTAAGCAACAGCGAGTAAATCGAGTACGCTACTGAGAAGTGCGCGAATCCTTCATCGCCGAGCATATTCCCGAGTGGAATTTTGTATACCGCTCCGAGTATTTTGACTAACGCGACCGTCCCGGTCAGTATCGCCGCGCCATGCAGAAAAGATTGTTTTTTCAAATAGTTACCCTCACTATCAGCCGTTTATAAATGAAAGAAAGTTAAGCCCAAGTATCTGCTCTTTTTCTTTGTCTGTCAGTTCGAGATTCATAAAGCTGTCCAGTTCCTTATCCGCGTTCCACAAGGGATAATCCGTGCCGAAGAAGCATCGTTCCGCGCCGAGAGTTCGAATCTGCGTGACAACGCGCTCCGGCGGCAAAATTGACTGGGCGCTGCATGTATCAAACCAAATATTAGGTGTTCCCGCCAGTTTTATACCCTCGTCCCACTCGCGGTATCCGCCGAGATGCGCGGCAATTACACGCAAACGCGGAAAGTCTTTCAGCAGATTGAGAAGTCTGTACGGGCTTGAATAGTCATAGTTTTCATCTCCGACATGACAGAGAATGGGCAGATCAAGTTCCTGTGCCGCGCCGTACATTTGGTAGGCGGAGCGGTCGTCAATGTTAAATCGCTGACAGTCCGCGTGAAGTTTAACGCCGCGCAGACCGGCATTTTTAATGCGTTCAAGCTCGTCGCCGACATTCGCAAAGTCCGGGTGAGCGGTGCCGAACGCGAACAGCTTTTCCGTTCCGTCAAAACCGTTTAGCGCGGCAATTAAGCCGTTGTTGACGCTGACCACCTGAGCCGGCGATGTAGCGGCGCCGCTGATATTATAGCCCGCGAAGCCGACAGATCTTCCGGCTTTGAGCATTGTTTCCAACGTTCCCGGGATACCATCGAAAGGCGGAACGGAATACCCGTAAAAGATACCAATGTTGTCGGCGGCCTTACTTGCAATTTTCTCGGGATAAACATGGCAGTGAGCGTCAATGATAGTGTAGTTCAGCATAATAATTTAACTTTCTGCAGCATATGAAAAATTGTTTATATCAGAACCCGTTACAGGCGCAAAGCTATAACGAATCCGCGAAACGTTTGTCAGTTAACTAACCGCAATTGCATTATAGCACAAATCCGCTATGATGTACAGTCATAAATTTAATAAAATTGTTCGTGTGTTGTTCGTGTGTCAAACATGGGTGTTGTGTTACAATACATGGGTAACAGTAGGAAAAAAGGTATACAGGACAGCGGTTGTGAGGTAAAATGGGGTTTGGCAAAAACCATTAACGACACGGAGGAAGTCCTGTATGAGAGGGATTGTAACACAGATGGCGCACAGGCGCAAGCAAATTGTGAAGTACGCCACGGCAAAAGCATTTACTTTTTGAGCGCGATGTCCAAGCAGCGGGAATCGAGGGAACACATATACATTTTCGAGGCGATTCTCAATCGACCAATGGCTGCGAACGGCATTTGCAAACCGATTCACGTCAGTCAGCGACGTTATGTAATACCGCGTTTCCGAGTAAACATCTCCTGTTTTTACTTGCTCAACCCTTGAGCGCACCGCGCCGATTGCGTTCAGCCTCGCCCACTCCGCCTTT
>JAITKN010000027.1 GCA_031278415.1 Oscillospiraceae bacterium | reverse complement strand
ACTGGATGAACAACTATCCGCGCAAAGCTCTTTCGGGGCGCTCCCCGCGCGCCTTCGCCGCACTGCTCGCCTAACCACCTCACCGCTTTCTGCCCGGACAATTAAACTTTCAATTCGCCAAGTTAAGCGTCGGGGAAAAAAACTCTTGCAAACTGAGCGGAAATGTGCTAATATAACAGGCGGGAGAAAACTAAGATGGATTCAACTCAGCGCTCTACGTTCAGAATTCTCGTCGCTAATCGCTATGGAGTATTGACAAAGGTCGCCGCGGCTTTCGCTCGCCGCGCTTGCAATATAATATTCTTGGAGGTTCACGCGCTTGCCGATGACCCCTCGCGCTCGGTTATTACCGCTGTAGCCGAGGACAGCAGGGACACCATCCGACAAGTTTACAATCAGCTTTTTAAGTTGGAGGACGTAATCGAATTAAACATCGACTGATGGGCTGCACAAGCCGGAGGATTTATGTATAAAATAGGAGATATGGTTGCTCACCCTATGCACGGCGCCGGTATTATCGAGGCATTTGAAGAACGGCGAATAGATAGGGCTGTTCGCACATATTATAGCTTCAGGATACCTATTAACGGTATGACGCTGATGATTCCATGCGATGAGGGCGAGGCGTGCAGTCTGCGTCCGATCATTAACGCGGAACAGGCTGACGCTATTCTTGCCGAAATCCCCAATACGCGATATGAACCTACCGGTAACTGGAACCGCCGTTACCGCGATAATCTGATTAGCATCAAAAGCGGCGATCTCCTTCAAGTCGCAAGCGTTATAAAAGGACTTCTTATTCGGGATATCCAAAAGGGTATCAGTTCCGGCGAGCGTGAAATGCTCCGCCTTGCCAAGCGGATTCTTGTTTCCGAAATCGCTATGGCAAAAAACGCCGAATACGATGAGATTGACGCAAGAATTACCGCTATGCTGACCAAACCTGAGTCCGGCGATTAGATTACCCACTACAAAACTCGAGGATACTGCCAAATGAAGCGGTCTGAACTTAAACCGAAAATCGCGAACGCGGTTATAACCGCGGCGGGTTACGGAACTCGAATGGGTTTCGACAAGCTGTTCACGCCGCTTGGGGAAAGCGGTATTCCGCTGCTGGCGGTAACGCTGCGGGCGTTTGAAAACTGCGCGTTGATTCGCGGTGTCGTCGTCGTTACGCGTTCCGAGCGTATCGCGGACACGAACGCAATTCGCAAAGCATACGGACTAAGTAAGATCACGCATATTCTTACCGGCGGCGAAACGCGCTCGGAAAGCGTACAGACCGGATTGTACGCGCTTGCGGCGGATACCGACATCGCGGTGATTCACGATGGAGCGCGTCCGCTTGTTACGCCTAAGCTGATTGCGAACGTAATTCTTGACGCGTCGGTTCACGGCGCCGCGATTGCCGCGATTCCCGTAAGTGATACGGTTAAGCACGTAATGAACGGATCCGTTAAACGCACTGTACCTCGCAAGACGCTTTACCGCGCCCAGACTCCTCAGGCGTTTGAGCCGGGACTTATCAAAGCCGCGTTGCACAGCGCGTCCGAAAACGATACGGCGCTTACCGATGACGCTGAAGCGGCGGAAATTCTCGGCTTCCCCGTAAAAATCACGGAAGGCGAACGCGCTAACATAAAAATTACATACCCCGAAGACCTGATTTTCGCGGAGGCGTATCTGGAACGCCTCGGCAATGCGCGGTAAAATGAGAATCGGGTATGGCTACGACGCTCATCGTTTGGCATACGACCGCGACTTGATACTTTGCGGGACGCGCATCGAACACGAACGCGGGCTGCTCGGACACAGCGACGCGGACGCGCCCGTACACGCGCTGATTGACGCGCTTCTCGGCGCGGCGGCGTTGGGCGACATCGGCAAGATGTTCCCCGATTCCGATCCGCGCTATAAGGACGCGGACAGCATCCGGCTTTTACGCGACGCGTATGCGCGTGTTCTGGAGCGCGGGTACAGGCTCTCCAACGCCGATGTGACGATTGTCGCGCAGGCGCCGAGGCTTGCTCCGTACATAGACGCGATGCGCGTCAACCTCGCCGCCGCGCTCGACGTATCACTCGAGGATGTCAGCGTTAAAGCTAAAACGGAGGAGAAAATGGGTTTCACCGGCTCGGGCGAGGGCATAGCCGCTCACGCGGTAGTCTTACTCGAAAGCCGGAAAGACCGCAGCGAAGATGATTAACCCATCACACAACTTGGATTAAGATTAGCCGGCAGTCGGATTGACGCGCCGGCTTTACCCTTTGCCTTCGCCGACGCGCTTATTGCCATTGCGATTTGTAAACTCAATCGCTTAACGCGTACAACCGCGATATCAGACCCTAAGCGAAGATTAACATCCGATATGGCGGATTCGGCGGCGTTCGTAATATATGCCTTTCCGGCGCAATATAATTAAACGGAAAGGCTGTTTTAGATTATGCTTAAAAACCGACCGCTATTGAAAAACACATTGCTGCTGACGGCGGCATCTTTATTGCTCAGGGCAGTAGGACTTCTGTTCCAATCGTTTATAAGCGACGCGCTCGGCGCGGCGGGAGTGGGACTGTTCGCGCTGACTATGAGCGCGTCCGGCCTTGCGATTACATTTGCCGTCGGAGGCGTACGCTACGCCGTAACACGCGTGGTTGCCGAGGAAGCGGCGAAGGGCGGACAGCGCGGCGGATACGCGGTACGCGCAGCGATCGCGTACGCGGCTGTATTCTCCGCCGTCGCCGCGATTGCTCTCTACTTCGGCGCGGACTATATAGCGCGGGCGTGGGTCAAGGATACCCGAGTTTCGATGGCGCTCAAAGTGATGGCGGCCGCGCTTCCGCTGTACGCGCTGACGAGCGTGTTCGAGGGCTACTTCGTCGCGGCGGGACAGGTGTATAAGGGCGTGGCAAGCCAAGTCGCCGAAGAAGTAGTGATGTTCGCGGCGGCGTTCTATCTTGTGCCGCGGGTAACAGGCGGAATCGCGCAGAGCTGCGCCGCAATTGTGTCGGCACATCTGTTGGGGAACGCCGCGAGCCTGATCTTGTGCGCGGTGTTGTATACGCGCAAACACGCGGCGCGGGCGCAGCCGGCAGATCGCGGCAGAGCGGAGTTCCGCGCTGTGGGCAAGCGGCTTATCGCCGTAGCATTGCCTATCGCGGGTTCCGCTTATGTCAGAACGGGATTGTCTACACTTCAGCATATGCTTATTCCGGCGGGGCTCAGAAGCTCCGGACTGGGCGCGGAAGCCGCCCTTGCCGCTCACGGAGTAATACACGGGATGGTTTTCCCCGTACTCCTGTTCCCCGGCGTCCTGATCACAGCGGCGGCGGAACTGCTCATTCCGGAACTGACGGCGGCGCAGATGTCCGGCAACGTGTCGAGGGTGCGCCGCGTTGTCGGGCGCATCACGCGTGAGGCGTTCGCGTTCTCGCTTGCGGCGGCGTCGGCAATGTTCGTGTTCGGACCGCTGATCGGAGAACTTATGTTTCAATCCGCCGAGGCGGGCGAGTACATACGACTGCTGTCGCCGCTCGTACTCGTGATGTATATGGATATGATTACGGACGGTATGCTGAAAGGGCTGGGCGAACAGCTGTACGCGATGTATGTGAACATAATCGATTCCGCGGTAAGCGTTATTTTGGTGTGGCTGACTTTGCCGATTTGGGGGATAAACGCCTATCTGTTTATGATTGTCGCCACAGAGCTGATGAACTTCATACTAAGCGCGGCAAAGCTCCGTCAGCGTTCGTCAGTGCAACGCCGCATAGCGGTTCATCCGTAGCTTTATGCGGCAAAAAGCCGGATATAAGCGACTTATCACCACGTATAAATGACTTATCACCACATATAAATGACTTATCACCACATATAAATAACTTATCACCACATATAAAAAAGCTTGACAAGCATAAATTGATGAGATATAATGACTGTAATATTTATTTATATAAGGAGATACTTAATCATGGCTCACAGTAAACCATTAATCCCCAGCGCGGGGGCGGCGTACGACATATTCTTTGCGAACATCGTCGAATACGTAACCGCCAGAGCCACCTTGTGGAACTTCATCCCTGAGACGGAGAGGACGGCGCTGAAGGCCGCCTACACGGACTGGCACGCCGCCTACATCCCGACCACGAGACCCCACACCCCGGGTGTGACCACGGCGCGGAATCTGGCATACAAGCGCACGAAGGCGGTTCTCTCACGATTCATCAAGGTCTGGTTCAGGGGATTCCCGGAAAAGGTCACCGACGATGACTTGGTGAACATGGGCATCCCGCCAATCGACACGGATCGCACGCCCATCCCGCCGCCGGAGAATCAGGTGGAGGCGGACATAACCTTCCCCGGCATTCATATGGTGGAGCTGCAGCGGATTCGACCGGTGGCGGGTACGGCGCCGGACGCGCGCAGCGACTACGGCGTGAGAATCTACTACGGCATCACCGGAGAGGTCAGCGAAGCGTTGCCGTTCCGGCTGGATGGGCCGGTCAAGACGGCGAAGGTGCTGCCGTATTCGGTGTTTACGCGTCGGAAGAAGGA
>JAITKN010000016.1 GCA_031278415.1 Oscillospiraceae bacterium | reverse complement strand
AGTACAGGGCGCACAGGGCGATCCCGGCCCGATCGGTCCCGCGGGTCCGCAGGGAGTACAGGGCGCACAGGGCGATCCCGGTCCGATCGGCCCATCGGGTCCGCAGGGAGCAAAAGGCGATCCGGGAACAGGCGGAGCGCAGGCTATGACAATTATCCCGTTCGCGTCCCAAAAAGCCTATAGCATAGGAACAAACGCTGCGGGAAATTCCAAAAACGTATCTGTTATTACTTTCGGCGGAGTTCCGCCCGTGCTGACTATCGGCACGAATGAGATTGTCACATTGGGGTCTGACAGCCAGTCCGCCTTTACCATACCATTTAACGCCACCATCGAGAATATATACATGACGGCGGGTACGGCGTCAAACATTACGTTTCCAAGCGGATTAACCGCTTACCCGGTTGTGCAGTTATATGTCTCGCCGCCTGCGTCCAATACATTCGTGGCATTGCCCGGTACGGCTGTTATTCCTCGCACCGGTTTTAGCGGGTATACTGCCGCCAATACAATAAGGACGGCTTCCGTTACTCAAGTCGGTATATCCATAACAGCCGGCACAAGAGCATTTATCGGCGGGCGATTACAGACAAGCGGAAGCGCCAATCCGGCTCAGAATTACAACTTTAATTTTACAGGCGGACTCGCGCTGCGCCCGACATAAACAAAGGCAACCGCGTTTGAAGGCAAGCCGCGATTATTCCCTATCGTTTTTTCCGCGGCTGACGCATAGGAACTTCACCGCAGCGTCGATGATTATCGCCGCCCAGAACGGCATCAACCCCAGCAGCGCAAGAATTACGCATATCGCTTTTTCGGCAAGCGTCAGAAATACCACAAACCTCGCGCTGTCGCGGGTACGGGCAGCTATCTTATGCGCGTCGGATAAGCGGAGCGGATTATCACTGAATATAGTTACGTCCGAACGCTCGATGTCCTTGCTCATCAACAGTTCCGGAGTTGGGGTTTCTATCGTCGCGCTGACGAACGCGGAGGCAATCGCCTCCGGCTCAAACCCGGCGTACATAGTAAACGGCGCGCTTACAAGCTGCGCTTTAGCGTCCGGCACAATTTGCGAGTAGTGGTTCTCGAACCCGAGCGCCTGTCTGAATGAACGCGCCAAATCCGGCGATTCGTCGGTGAACAGGCGGACGCGAATATCGCTGCTTTGCAGCCGGTAGATCGCGGCGGCAACATCGGGGCGAAGAGCGTCGCCGAACTCGAACCGCGCCGCGAATATGCCGTTTACGGCAAGATAAAGCACGTTATCATTGCGATCATAGCCGCCGTCTATCTGTACGGTTTCATCAAACATAAAATCCGCGTCACCGACAGCAATTGAAGCCTCCCGCGCTTTGGCTACTATTCCGTTCTCTTCCTCTCGCGCTTTGGCGCTTAGCGGGATTTTGACATCGTGCGGCAGGAACTCTTTCAGAGCGGTTATTTTCCTTGCCCACTTATCCGCCTGAGCGTTGTTCAGCGCGGAAAGCGTGATAATCGCGGCATCGCGGTCAGAGAGAGAATCGCTTTCGACGCCGGCGATTTTATATTTGCCGGCAGTCAGGAAGCCTTCGCGCTCTATGTACGCAGTACGTACTTTCGCAAGGGAGTCTACCGATCTGCTGTCGCGGAACAGCACACCGATTTTCGCCGCCGACGCTATTGCCGAACGATAAATCATCGGTATATTAACTGTCAGCGCGGCAGGGAACGCGATTACGAAAAGGGTCAGAGCGGCGCGTCGGAAATCATCATCTTCGTTACCGGCGATAATGGGCAGTATATACACTATCAGCGCGCTTAGCACAAACACTATCGGCAAAAAGAACGCGAGCGCCCTGGTAAGCTGCTCGAAAAAATTCTCACCCGCCGAGTTAGCCACTCGGTCAACAAGCTTGGACATAACGGATTCCGACGCCACCGCCTGAGTTCGGATAGATAAAACGCCGCCCAGGTTTATACAGCCGGCAAGAACCTTGTCGCCGGGCTTGACTGCCGCCGCGCTGCCCGCTCCGGTAATAGCGAATGTGCTGATGCTGCTCTCGCCCTCCAGTACAACGCCGTCGGCCGGAATCCGCTGACCGATGCCCACCTCCACTATCGCGCCGGAGCGTATATCGTCGGAAGATACGATGCGGCGTTCCCCGCCGAAGGTAACAAGGACATTCTCCGGCGCGGCGCGGCTGCTTTCTATTTTGCTGTACACCTCGCGTTCCTTATATCGGACGAGAATCTGTCCCAAACGAAACGCAATGAACGCGAACATTATGCTGTATCGGTATCCGAAGAGGAACCAAGCAAGGATCGCGCCGAGTGTTATCATAAGTTCCTCGTTGAGCAGTGAGCCTCGGATAAACTTCTGCACCGCGGCGGCAATAGTATGAACCCCCGCAGCGAAACACGCCAGCGCGACAAGCGTTGTGTTCAGCGCGTTAAGCAGCGCGTCCTCACCATACGGAAGAAACACGGAAGCCGCGAACGCGAATATCAAAGCTGCTATTATCTGCGAGAGCGGCATTCCGAGACTTTTGATTTTTTTCATAGCTTCACTATTTCCTTAATGTGTTCAAGCGCGGTGTCGTACAGTACCGATACGTGATGGTCGGCGAGCGTATAATACAGCGACTTGCCCTCGCGCCGCTTTTTTACCAGTCTTGCGCGTTTGAGGATACTGAGTTGATGTGAAATTGCGGATTGTGTCATTCCGAGTTTCTTAGCCAGCTTGCACACGCAAATCTCACTATCTTCCAGAGCCTGAATTATCCGCGCTCTTGTCGGTTCGCCCAAGACCTTAAACAGCTCCGCGATCTCGTAAATGTAATCGTCCATTATAGTGCGTCCTTCCTTAAATCAAATTCAATTATCGGCAATGGTAGTGATAATCATTGCCGCAAGCCGCCGGATGTAAATTGCAAAAGTGCCGCGCTGCCGTCTTCGCAGAAGTTTCGGACGCTGTAGAGTATAAGCACTTTGTCGATCCCGTTTTCCTTAATGTATTCCGCAACGGAGTTCTTATAGTAGCGCAGATCGATAAGGTGGATCTCCGCCGCGCTTTCCGTCAGTTGCGGCGCGAGCGCGTCAGTAAAACTATCGCGGACGATCAGCAGCTTTATGCCGCTAAACTCTGTTCTCAGCACCAACCGAGGAGAATTCCCGCCGAGAAAATATTGATACTTGCCGGGTTTTGACAGGAACTCCGGATTATAGAGACTCGCCGGAACCGCCGCGCCGGAATTGTAGTCCGTTACCTCAACGCTTGCCGATGTTACACGCGTTCTGATTTCGTCCGGGTTGACCCACCACGCGGCGGAGGCGTTAAACGCCGAGCCGCGGAAATCGTCCGCCAGCAGGGTTTCGGAACCGTCTGCCGGTATAGGCATACCGAGCGCGCCGGCTATTTTTTTCGCGGCGTATCCGGCTCCCAATGGGGTCCAGTGATGGTCGGTACGGAAGTAAATGTACTCATCCGAGTGTTCCGCCATTACCGAGTACAGATCGATCGCGCGCGCGTCAGGGTTCAGCGCGGCGTAAATGTCGGCGATAACAGCCGCTTGGTCGGCGTCTATTGCGTTCGACGGGAGTTTCCCGCGAAGTATTTCACCCGAACCGGGTATAAGCGCGAAGTAAACGGGTGTGTCAACGCTGCTTACGAACACATTTACGGCGTCAATATTATCCGCGGCGATCGCTCCGTTGCCGATCGTGAAGCGTTCGGACAGAAAGCCGTCCTTGCCGGAGTATACTCCGTTGTTTTCCGTTTTGAGCAGCGCGTACTCCGTAAGCGCCTGAGTGCCGACCCAAAATGTCCGGAACGGGAATTGGTCAGATACATAGGTCTCAAATGACGCGGTAAATTTGCCGCTTGTCAGTGATGACAGCGTTAGCTTCGGCGGCGCGGCGAGGTAGCGGTTCTCCATTTCGCTGAACTCTTTTCGGGGCAGCGCAAAGAACAGTATGCCGAATACTGCCAAGAACGCGGTAAATGATATTACAATTGTCAGCTGTGAATTTTTCTTCATTATCTAAAACCTAAAATATAAGAATGGATTATACGCGCTGTTAATCAGCGACGCGGTACACAGGCAGAGCGCTGACAGAATCGCCGCGGGCTTGGCGCAGATTTTCAGTAAAGGAGGAACTTTACCGCCGAGTTTGACTGCTATAAGGCTTGGCAGCGGAGTACACGCGGCTGCCGCGATTATAAACGTAACAGCGTAGTTTCGCAGCCAATACAGGGCGGCGCCGTCGATTGCCGCGCCCGCGCCGAACATTGCCGGCAGATAGCCGCCCAATGCGGCAAAGTCCTCTATCGCGAAAAGCGTCCAGCCGAGCATAACGAGCGCGAGCGTATATATGTGTCCGACGAACTTAGGCAGTTTTCCGAGCGCGTTGAGCAGGAATGTTTTTTCGGCGAACAGCAGTATCGCGTAGTACAGTCCCCACAGCAGGAAGTTCCAGCTTGCGCCATGCCAAAATCCGGTAAGACACCAGACAATCAGAAGGTTAAGCGCAAGACGGGCGCCGCCTTTCCGGTTTCCTCCGAGCGGGATATACACGTAGTCGCGAAACCATTTGCTTAACGTAATATGCCATCTGCGCCAAAATTCCGTGACTGAATCCGCGATATACGGATAGTTGAAGTTTTCCGGAAATTCAAACCCTATCATCTTGCCCAATCCGATTGCCATATCGCTGTACCCGCTGAAGTCAAAGTAAATCTGCAGCGTGAATGCCGCGATGCCGAGCCACGCGCCGAGTGCGCTGATATTATCGGCGGGCTGAGTACTGTACCAACTCCACATCGCGCCGACGTTGTTCGCCAGCAGAACTTTCTTCGACAGTCCGAGCGTGAAGCGTACCGCGCCGTCAGAGAACTTAGATACAGAGTGTCCGCGACTGTCAAGCTGCTTCGCAACTTCCGTGTAGCGCACGATCGGACCCGCGATAAGTTGAGGGAAGAGCGATACGAACGTCCCGAACTTGACGTAGTTTCGCTGCGCCGGAACTTTGCCTCGATATACGTCAATGGGGTAGCTCATTGCCTGGAATGTGTAGAAAGAAATTCCTATCGGCAAGGTAAGTTGCATAGCCGGAAAGCCCAGAGTAGTCAGAAACAAACCCGCGTACTTGAAATAGCCGAGCGCTCCCATGTTTGCCGCGATACAGACAATCAGCAGAAGTTTTTTGCCGCGTTTGCCGGAAGATTTTTCAATCGACAGTCCCAGCACGTAATTAAACGTAATTGAGGCGAGCATCAGGAACACGTACAGGGGTTCGCCCCAAGCGTAGAACACAAGGTTAACGGCGAACAGCCACACTCCGCGCCAAGCGTAAGTGATTCGCCGCCGACGTCCGGCGGTCAGCGCGGGAACAACGTAGTAGCCGACAAGAGTAAGCGGCAAGTATAAGAAAATAAACAGAGGTGATGAAAATACCATTATGATTAAAAATAAATATAAATATAAATATAAATATAAAGTGATTGGTGAATGATAATAAAGTCGTCAGACCGCACGTTTGTCAATTTGTCCGAGCGGATTGACGGACGCGGCGGCTTTGAGGTCGGAGTTATCTATGTGGGTGTAAATCTGCGTAGTGCTTAGGCTGGTGTGTCCGAGCAGTTCTTGGAGCGTGCGCAGGTCAACTCCGTTGCGCAGCATAAGCGTCGCCGCTGTATGCCTCAGTTTGTGAGCGCTGAACTCTCCTTTGGCAAGTCCGGCGTCGCCCAGATGCGCCTTGACAAGTTGGTGGACGCCGCCTCTTTTAATCCGCTGATTGCCCTTTTGGGAGAGAAACAGGGCCTTTTCGTCCGAGTCGGCGGCGCGTTCGTAAAGATAGTCGTTGATTGCCTCCGCGGTCGCATTGTTCAGATACGCGATACGCTCTTTGCCGCCTTTGCCGGATACGCGTATGTGGTCGGAACGGATGTCGTTCAGGTTAAGCGAGCATATTTCGGAGATTCGCAGTCCGCAGTTTAGGAAAATCATCAGTATGCAGCGGTTACGAACGGCATGGCGACGGTTTTCGTTAAGCTCCAGCAGTTTTGCGGCTTCGTTAAGGGTGAGATATTTGGGCAGATTCTGCTTGCGTTTGGGCATATCCCAATCGTCCAAAGGATTACGCTGCAGTTTGCCGGTTTTAATGGTAAGGTACTTGAAAAAAGACTTCAGAGTGGACATCTTACGGCTGAGGGTTTTGTCATTGACTCCGCGTTCGTTGCCGCGTCCTTGCGGGTGAAGTTTGCGGTCGCGGCGCAGATAGCTGTTATAGCTGCTGATTTCCGCCTTGGTAATCGCGGCGATGAACTCCAAATCGATGTCAGAGATATCAATCGCGTTGATTTCCGCGTCTTTCGGAACCATTCCGCGATCAATCTTCAAGAACCTGAGAAACGTGCGGAGGTCTAAATAGTATTCGTCTACCGTCAACAGACTGTGCAGACGAACATCTTCGTGGTATGCCAGAAACTCCTTTACGATGCCGGGAGCCTCGGCGCGGTAATCGGACATTTTAACCTCCTCCCTTAAATTCGAGTATATTTTCACGCCGGATTTAATATTATTATATCAGATAAGTTAACATATTGCAAGGGGTATTTTGATAATGCACAAACCTAAATATAATTACCGCGGCAGAAGCCGCAAGCGGGAACGCGGCAATGGTTGGAAACGTTTTTGCGCGATAGGGATTATACTCGGCTTCGCGCTGACGCTCAACGCGTTTTACGGGACGGAGCTTCGCGAGTTCGCCGGGATAAAATTCGGAACACGCGGATACAGCGCCGCGCTGAGCGCGATAGGCGGCGCCATAAGGGGCGAAACGACGCTTCCCGCCGCTTGGAACGACGCCGTATCCGCGTTGAGCGTACCGTACGGCAACCTCGACGGCGCGGTTCCGGTGTTCACTCAGCCGATAATGGTGTCCGGCGCGAGCGGCGGCGCGGCGTTCGACTTGATTTGCCGCGGCGGGGAGTTCGGATTGGCAAGGACTCGCGAAGGCGCGTCGCACGGCGCGGAATCGACGGAATCGACGGACGCGGCGGACGCCGTATTGACATTCGACTACGCCGTTACAGCCGCCGTCGGCGGCGAAGTAGCCGCCTATGCCGACGGTACGGTACTCGCCGTCGGAGATAGTGAAATTTACGGCAAATACCTGATTATGTTCTGCGGCAATATAACCGTACAGTACTTCCGCCTGGACGTCATTAAGGCGGATCCGGGTCAGCACGTGAACAAGGGCGATGTTATTGCGGAGGTCAGAAATAACATCGGGGTCGGAGCGGAAGATAGCGCCGCAATCAAAGGATAGCGGCAAACGGAGAAGAAACAAATGAAATTCAAAATGACAGTGCCATTCGCGTTGGCGTTCGCGCTCTTCGCGTTCATAGACGACAGCGGTCTGGTGTGGATTTCCGCGCTTGCCGCCGCTATTCACGAGCTTGGACATCGCGTAGCGATTAAACTGTTCCGCGCCAAAGTAACGGAATTCAGGCTGGAACTTACCGGAGCGGCGATTTACTACGACACGTACAGGCTTAACTATGCCGCGGACGCCGTAATCGCGTTCGCGGGACCTCTTGCCGGGATAATCGCCGCGCTTATAGGGGCGAGGCTCGGATACGTCGCGTTTGCCGGCGTAAGCGCGGGACTGAGCCTGATAAACCTCTTGCCGGCAAGCTGTCTTGACGGCGGGCGGATATTGCGGGCGATTACCGCGACCGTTACGGTCAGCGAAACGCCGATGATCGCGGCGCACGCGATCGTTTGCGGCGCGTTTTTGCTCGGCGGCTTTTATGTGTTCAACATAACCGGCGGGAACTGGACGTGTATCGCGCTCGCCGTATTCCTGCTGTTCAGCGGGTTGAACGCCGATTAGAGGTCTAAGTGATTCCCCGCCGTTTGCGAACAGTCGCAAGCCGCTTCCATGCAGCCGGAAGCGACTTGCGAGTAGTCGCAAGCGACTTGCGAGTAGTCGCAAGCGACTTGCGAACAGTCGCAAGCGACTTGCGAATAGTCGCAAGCGACGTGCGAACAGTCGCAAGATGTACATATATGCGCGGGACTGAGTCGCAAGCGCGGCGCTGCGGATCATATTCACAGCGGGGTCGCGGGCAGCGCGGCGGGGCGCGTGTTGACAGGCGGCATCGCCTATGCCGGGGGTGTCGGCGCTGTCGCTTCGCA
>JAITKN010000052.1 GCA_031278415.1 Oscillospiraceae bacterium | reverse complement strand
CATTTGTACGTGCGTCAAACATAGCTTACAAAACGGCCGGGAAAAGGTCAAGTATGTCGTTGGGGGATTTGAGGCCGAGGCAGGTTTTGATGGAGTCGTTGCTTTGTTTGTCGTATTTTGCGAGTTGCTTGCGACCGCCCCTGCCTGCCGGCAGGCAGGGACGAGGCTGAACATACGAAGCGAGTCGCAAAAACGCTGCTGATCGGTTCTGTGCTGACGCTCCACCTTGCCATTGTGCCGAGGCGTTTCCGCCGGCGGAAGCGTTTCGCTTGGCGCAGCGCTTGGAGATCCATTACACACCCAAACACGGCAGTTGGCTTGATATCGCCGAGATTGAGCTCTCGGCGTTTGCGGCGCAATGTCTCGGCAATCGCGGGATTCCAAGCATTGAGTCACTCAACAAAGAGCTGTCCGCGTGGGAAACTCGGCGAAATGCCGAGCAAAAGGGTGTCGATTGGCATTTTTCCGCCAACGTTGCCCGTTCAAAACTTAAACGACTTTATCCGATTGCCTTGTGAAGATTTAATCGACACGGGGTACTAGTTAATATATACCCTGAAACTCCGCCCAATGAATAGCATGTTAATTCTTAAAAACAGTATTGCATCCGGAACGTTTTGGATATTTACCGATTGACCCGAAAATGACACGACACCTCAGAAAGTTGTGTCCGGCTCCTCTTGCCTGTGTTATGATCGCTTTGTCCCGACCGTCGTCTCATCCGTTGCTTTTTTTGCTTGCGACTATCAGTATAACGGACTTTGACCTCGGATGGGTCCTTTTTTATGGATCGGGGCAGTTCATTTTACAACTTACGCCATAACGCGACAGGAATATAAGGTAATTCCCCCGCCCAATCGGGGGCAGAACCATATTTTACTTAAACTTTACGGCGCGTAAGCTGTGATTTTACACTATATCTGTATAGTGACAGCGTAACAAATAACTATGTGAAAGAGGTACGAAAATGAAGCGATTCAAACAAGCCCTAAACGCTGTAATGGCGATTGCGCTCGCGCTGACAATGTTCGCGTGCGGAACCACTCCGGCAAATGTTCCGACGACTGTTGCGACACAAGCGCCAACCGCAAAAACGGACGCTCCGGCACCGACCGCCGCGGCGGCACCGGAGACAAATGTCAGCGCGAAGTACGTGTTCCTGTTTATAGGCGACGGAATGGGGTATCCTCAGATTAACACGACGGAAATACTGGCACAGCAAATCTCTAATCCCGGGACAATCGGAGTGGAGCGTATGGAGTTTACTAAGTTCCCCTACTCGGGCAGCGTTACTACATATGACGCGGAAAGTTTCTGTCCGGACAGCGCCTCTACCGGCACGGCGATGGCATCGGGAAATAAAACTCTGGGCGGCGTCATCAATATGGACGTGACCAAGACGGAAAAATTCACAATAATCTCGGAACTTGCCAAAGCGTCCGGCTATAAAGTGGGAGTGGTGAGCAGCGTTTCTCTTGACCACGCTACGCCCGCTTGTTTCTACGCTAAACAGGCAAGTCGCGGCGACTACTATGACATAGGGCTTCAACTGGTGAACAGCGGTTACGATTATTTCGCCGGCGGCGGATTCCTTCAGCCTACGGGCAAGGACGGCGACAAAACCGACCTAATCGAAATCGCGAAGCAGAACGGGTTTGCCGTTCCGACAACAAACGATGAGATTCTCGCGCTGAACGCGGACAGCGGACGCGTGCTGGCGATAAGTCCCGTACTCGCGGATTCCAAAAGTCTGCCATATGAGCTTGACCGTCTGCGCGGAGGCGCGGATTCGTTATCGTTGGCGGAGTTTACGCAAAAGGGAATAGACGTTTTGAATAACGATGACGGTTTCTTTATGATGGTTGAGGGCGGCAAGATAGACTGGGCATGCCACGCTAACGACGCCGCGTCCGCGATGTATGACACGCTTTCGATGAACGACGCTGTTGCCGTCGCGTTAGATTTTGCCGAACAACATCCGGACGATACGCTGATACTCGTCACCGGCGACCACGAAACCGGCGGCTTGACCATCGGCTTTGCGGCTACCGGGTACAGCACATTCTTCGAGAAAACTCTCAACCAAGATATGAGCTTCATCAATTACGACGAGACATTTGTAAAGCAAATGCGCGTCAACAACACCGGCTTTGAGGACGCTATGGCGTCTATCTCCGAGACATTCGGGCTTATCGCGCCCGATTCCGCGGAAGCCGCGAACGAGGTCAACGCCGGTATGGTGCTTACCGAGGGCGAATATCAAAAAATCAAGGACGCATACGCGCTTAGTATGCTTCCGAGCGAGGAGCGACTGTTTGACGAGGCTCAAAGTCTGCTGTACGGCACGTATGAACCGCTTTCCGTGACCTGTACGCATATCCTCAACAATAAAGCGGGTATCGGTTGGACAAGTTACGCTCATACCGGCGTTCCGATTCCCGTATTTGCTTACGGCTCAGGCGCGGATGCGTTCGGAGGCAGTTACGACAATACAGACATCTTCAAAAAGCTCGTAAAGGTTATGGACATCGGCGCATAAGGTATGAAGATAAGAATTAACCGTAAGCGTCTGGTTACCACGGCAGCACTCACTTTGATGTGCGCAATACTGGCGGTACTGCCCGGCTTTGACGCCGGGCGGTTCGCTCCCGCGGGCAGCGTTAAGACAGAGGTTTTGTCAACCGATGACAGCGCGGTATACCAAACCGGAATCATCCGGCAAGGAGACCAATATTGTGAGCTGCTTATCAAACAGGGCGAGCGGAGTGGTGAAATTGTGCGCGGCGCAAATAAACTCATAGGCAAACTTGAGCTGGACAAGATGTTCTCCGTTGGAGATACCGCTCTTATCGCGCTTGATTTCAGCGTGGACGGTTCGATAATTCAGCCTGTCACAATGGTTGACCACTATCGAATCGGCGCGGAAGCGTGGCTGTTCGGAGGTTTTGTATTTCTCCTTGTGATATTTGCGGGGCTTACCGGCTTTAACGCTCTGATGTCATTCGTAGTAACGGTTATGACGGTATGGAAAGTGTTGGTTCCCGCCCTGCTTGGCGGCATAGACCCCATAGGCGTATCGCTTGCGATTACGGTCGGACTGACGCTGATAATCGTCTACGCAATAGGAGGTTTCACGCGTAAGGCGACAGCGGCGGCACTCGGTTCGTTGCTCGGCACCGCGCTGACCGCGCTGCTTGCGCTGTGGGGAGGTACCGCGTTCAAAATACACGGAGCGGTAATGCCGTTCGCCGAAAATCTGCTGTACAGCGGATATTCCCACTTGGACCTTACGCGCATTTTCCTGTCGTGTGTGTTTATAGCGTCGTCAGGCGCGCTTATGGATTTGGGGATGGACATATCCAGCGCGGTTGCGGAGGTCGCGGTCAAGAATCCCTCACTAACACGACGCGAGCTTATAAATTCCGGACTGTCCGTAGGGCGATCTGTAATAGGAACAATGACGACTACCCTTCTGCTTGCGTACTCGGGCGGATACTTGTCGCTGCTGATGCTGTTTATGGCTCAGGGCACGCCGATTGTGAATATACTTAACCTGAAATACGTCGCCGCCGAGATAATGCATACGCTGATAGGGTCAATCGGACTGGTAACTGTCGCGCCGTTCACCGCGCTCGTGGCGGGCGCTTTGCTTGGAAGATCGCCCCGCCGCGAGTAAGTGCCGCCGCTGTGAATGTCAGCGGCAGCGCGGCAGCGGCGACTCAGCCGCACGCATCTATCTACATCTTGCCGCCAGACGCAAGCGACTTGCCGCTTGCGGAAAACGATTTGCCGCTTGCGGAAAGT
Organism: Oscillospiraceae bacterium; assembly: GCA_031278415.1. Lineage (GTDB taxonomy): Bacteria > Bacillota > Clostridia > Oscillospirales > Oscillospiraceae > JAISJH01. Next base: position 724 of record JAITKN010000052.1, on the reverse strand, counting down.
GATTTGCCTCTTGCGGAAAACGATTTGCCGCTCGCGGAAAGTGATTTGCCGCTTGCGGAAAACGACTTGCCGCTTGCGGAAAACGACTTGCCGCTTGCGGAAAGTGACTTGCCGCTTGCGGAAAGCTACTTGCCGCTTGCGGAAAGTGACTTGCCGCTTGCGGAAAGCTACTTGCCGCTTGCGGAAAACGACTTGCCGCTTGCGGAAAGCTACTTGCCGCTTGCGGAAAGTGACTTGCCGCTTGCGGAAAGCGACTTGCCGCTTGCGGAAAACGATTTGCCGCTTGCGGAAAGCGACTTGCCACCGGACGCAAGCGACTCAGATGTGCTTCCGAGCGACTTGGATGTAGTTCCAAGTCGCGTCCGCGTACACCTAAGCCGCTTATATGTGGTGATTCGTATTGCCGCTGAGCGCGCGATGATATTCACACCTTTTACAAGCTCACGGCGGAGAAATCGCGGCATCAGACGGATAGGTCTGCGGCAAAAATGCTAACCGTGAAATCTCCCAAAATGTTTGACAACCATCAAAAAAGGTGTTATCATAGTGTTCGGAGACGGCAATCGGAGTATTCAGCATATATCACGGCAGACCATGCCTAACGAAGGGAACTCCAATGAACCTCACCCTATCGCTCAAAACTCTATTTCGCACGGCGGGGAAGACGGCGGCGACATTTGCGTTGCTGGCGGCGGTGACGTTTATGCTTGCGTACAACCTTATC